>USSJ01000039.1 GCA_900557285.1 uncultured Clostridia bacterium
TACTGTCCAGGTAAATTGCATTGTTTTGCACACAACGTGTATCAAAATCCGTACGAAAGTAATCGATATAAAAAGAAATTCCCTTCAGCGTTTTGCCTTCCGCAGGCCGAAAAATCAGCTTCATGGACGTAACGGGCGAACCCGTATCGCCATAAACATTGTCACTGCATCCCCAGCCTTCCGCTCCCGGCATCGAGAAAAACAATTTACTGCGGAATCCGCTTTCATTGAAATCCTTTTCCTGCGTACCGAATTCACTGTACGATACCGTATAAGTCTTCCCGTCTTCCGTCTGCCATTCCAGATAAACATCGTCGATCGCAGAAGTTGTATTTCCCAATATATTCAGCCCGACTTCCACAAACGGAGCATAGAACGTGTACCCCTTTTCGATACCGCTCAGTTCGATATACACATCCCCGCCCCCCGTGGCGCTGAGCACATAATTCCCGGATGAATAAGTAAATTGCACATTGTCCGATGAGGAAAAACTCTTTACCCGCGTAGACCATCCGTTGGTTCCCGGCGCAGCATTGCAGTTTGTTCCCCAGCCGTATCCGCGTACACCCATGCTCTCCATACTCGGGAACGGCCATCCCTGGTCAAAATTTGTATAGGAATTATTCGTCGCAGGCGTGGACGGATCGTCCTGATTGCTCCATACATACCCGAAACGATCTATAGGAGTATTGTCCAGCCAGTCTTTCAGACGGGCGTAACGGTTGGTATTCACCCCGGAAACCGTATTGTTCCACATCAACGACAGGCTTTCCCATTCTTTCCACGCCGTTCCGCCTTCTCCGACATCCAGATTCACGACTTTTTTATCCGACGGATAACCGATATGACGCTGGTAATAATCGTTCAGAAAGCCGTCCATCTGTGCATCCGATGACACATAATTTAACGTAAGTTCACTCTGTTTGTCTATCATTCCGTCCGAAAAATCTGTGATCGGAGTATATGTTTCATCGCCCGTATCCGTAGGGGTCTTGGTAGCATCCGCACACCCGACCGCCCCGAACAACAGACATACCGCAAGCGCTCCCGCCGCAAATCTGGTTCCTGCTCTCATGAAAAACCTCACGCAAAATAAATATAGCAATCTTTGAAAGGTACTTCGACAACTACATACCCGCCGACCACTTTATAATCGGTCGTCGGCGTATTGTCGATCATTACCTGGTATGCCCCTTCCGGTTCCGGCAGTGTGACGCGGATCGTGAGCCCGTCCGCCGAACCGTTATAACTTCCTACCGCACCTTCACGCACGTTTTCGATGCGTACAAAATTTTCACCGACCGTACAGTCATACTTCACATACTGGTAAGAAAGGTTCTCCACTTTGAAATACAAAAGCTGCGAAGGAAGATCCGGCGCTATCTCCAAAACATTATAATCGACAGAATCCATGCCGAGGATGAGTTCCGGATACGCCGTAACCACTACCGCGTTTTCCAAAAATTCCTCGTCCAGCCCCAGCGCACCCTGCTGTCCGCCGCCCTGCAAGGATATCATGTTGTTTCTCGCATATTCACGATAGAACTGGTCCGGCCTTACGCCGTCCGGATTGATCTCATAATATGCTTCGGAAACATCTTCGTACCAATCATAAATTTCCTGCGTACGTTCGTAAGCATTGCTCGTCCCGTACACCTGCGAACGGGCAATCAAATCATAATACGTGACCCACATGGCACTGCCGCCGTCCTGTACCTGATTGCCGAAATTGCCGGAAAATCCGCCGTATGCAAACATATACAGATTCCTTTTCGTCGTGATCAGCGGCGAACAGATAAACTCATAAATTTCATCTTTTCCTTTCGCCGTATCGCCGGAAACTTCACGCTCTCCGCTGACCCAGTCCATGATCTGTTTCGCCTGTTCTTCCGTGGCAACACCTGCGGCAACTCCTTCCAAGTTAAAACTCAGATACCCGTAATCGATCGTATCCGAATTGGTCACGTTCGTGCCGGAAAGCGCATCCAAATGTCCGCTCTGCTCCCAGTCGATGTACCCTTCCACAAACCTGCCTTTCTCTTCACTCCAGAAAGTATTCTGGATCGCCGTGCGCGTTGTTTCCAGAAGCTTTGCAAGGCTGTCCGCCGTCTGGGTGTATTCTTCCTGCCCTTTCAGATCGCTCGTGTACACGGAAGGAGAATCCACCTTGATCCCTGCCGCCTGCGCCATGCGCTCCAAATACTCCATCGCTTCGATCGCCTTATAATAGTAGACATTGAAATAGAAACTCTGCGAAGGAAGCGCAAGGATATCAAAATACCCCGAAGAGATCCCGTGACCTGCCACAGGAATCCCGTCATGCCCTACAAAATTATCCTGATCGATCAGACCGCTCGCTCCGTTGCAATACGTCAGATAGAACTGGAACGCTTTGCGGCATTTCGTCAGCATTTCTTCCAGCATCGCATCGTCGCCCGTATAGCGGTAATATTCCGCAAACGCCGAAAGGAAAATCGAATTCGTCTGCACACAACGGTCATCAAAATCCGTACGGAAATAATCCACCGAGATCGTCAGCCCCGAAAGCGACCTGCCGTCCTTCGGCTTGAACACAAGCGACATGGACACGATCTCTTCTTCGGGAGAAGCACCGTTTTCACAACAAATATCATTGGTCTTGCCCCAACCGTCCAATACGGATGTGTTGAAATAATAATGGTAGGAGCTGTTATCGTTGATGTCGACATCCTGCGTGCCCGCCTGCGCATACGATACGGAATAACTCTTTCCGTTTGCAAGCGTCCACTCCAGATACAGATCATCGAGAACTTTGGAATTGTTTCCCGAAATTTTTAATTCCGTTTCCACAAACGGCGCAAAAAACGCATAGCCGCCCGTGATCCCTGAAAGAGTAACCTTTACTTCATTGCCGCTGTTCGGCGTAAGCACAAGGTTTCCGCTGTTCATCGAATAGCCGGCGCCCGTAATATTCCAGCCCGCAGGAAGAACAGATTCGTTAAAATTACTGCCGAACCCGTAATTGGTCGCCCCGGAATGTTCAAAACTGGGGAACGGCCAGCCCTGATCAAAATAGGTGTAGGAATCCCCGCCGTCCGGCGTGTCTGCAACTTCACAGGAAGCCCAGATATATCCGAAATTGTCCTGCGGGATCGAACGGAAATCATCCACCAGATACTGGTAACCGCTCGGCCTGCCCAGATCTCCCGTGCCGGTACTGTCGTACCACATCAGGGATTTTGCTTCCCATTCCTTCCACACGACTTCCGCCTGCCCGGGATATAATTCGGTAACCTTTTTCCCCGTCGCACCGATCTGACGCTCAAAATAATCGTTGATAAACGAATTGAACTGCGCATCCGATGTCACAAAATGCAGTTCGTTGTCCGATTCTTTTTCCACTTTTCCGTCCGAACTGATCGCAGGCCCGGTGTTTTCCGGTTCCTCATCTTCCGGAGGTTGGGTTTGAGGCGGTGTGATGGTTGTACAGGCGATCGCACTGAATACAATCACAAGCGCGAGCAATACCGTTAAACCAATCCTGTAAACTTTTGCAATCATAACAACTCCTTTTTGTTCCCCGGTACCTTTGCATCCCAAACCCGCTCCGGGATACAGTTCACCGAATTTTTGTCTTTTTTAAGAATCAGTTGTGCCCAAAAATAAAATTTTCGGGCACAACGTTCGATTCATTTATACAGTTTTTTTACGCGTTCTTTCTTTTCAGAATAACTGCAACCGCTCCGATCAGAAGCAATCCGCCCAGAATTCCGGACGCCCATGCCACAGATCCGCTGCATCCGCCCGACGCGCCGGAATCATCTCCGCCGTCCGTGCTGCTGCCGTCTCCGCTGACCGTGATTTCCAGCGTACCCGTCGATCCGTCTTCCGTCGTGAAGATCACGTTCGCCGTTCCGGCGCCGACCGCCGTAACCAGCCCGTTTTCATCCACCGTGAGAACCGCCGTATCCGAAGAAGACCACGTTCCGCTCTGCAAAGCCGCCGACGGAGAAATCGAAACGCTCGCCTGCGTGGTCTCGCCGGCTTTCAGGCTCGTCGTCTTCGCGTTGACCGTCACTTTGTTCGCCTTCATCAGGCTTGCAAAGTAAATGGTGAAATCAGTATTTGCAGAATCATCGTTTGTAAAGAGATATCCGTTGCCCTTCGCAGATCCGCCCGTGAATCCGTTGTATACGGTATCCATGAGTTCGTTGAAGTTTTCAGCCGCCGCATCGTGCGACGCGTCGATCGTCAGATCGCCGACTTTGATCGCCCAGTCGTTCGCTCCGACATTGCCCGTGATCGAGATATCATAATAAACGCCGTCTTCCCAATCGATCACGATGCCTTCCGTGACGAGCTTATGCTCTACGTTCGTTACATCGTTGTAGGATACGGAAACAACGATCTTGCCTTCCACCGGAACGCCGTCCAGCACGTGCTGTGCCAGCGTGATCGCGATACCGGAATTGCCTTCCAACGTATACCATTTTGCACGGTCGCCGCTGTTCATAAGACCGATCGCTATTCCGCCGGAAGTCCAGTCTTCCGTCTTGATACGCATATAAACTTTATTGAGCGCTATATCCGTACCATACAGGGCAGAAGCAGTGTTGTCGCCCATGATCATACCCGTCGAACCGTCCGTGCCATAAACATACACCGCGCTCGCATTGCGCGCACCCATGCCCCAGCCGGGAGCCGCCGATGTCATTTCTACTTTCGTCGTGGAAGAACGGAATACAAAAATCGTCTTCGCATCGCCCAGACTTTCAAAAATCAGGTTGCCGCCTTCCGCCATATTGGACTGAATAAAGGATGTGTACTCCGTAGCCTCTTCTTTGTTTACTACAGAGAATTTATTGACCAGCATTCTCAGTCTGCCGTTCACGACGACAACGCCGACCTGGTTGGTATCTGTCTCGCCCCATTTGAAATCTACGTTCGTCCCTTCGCCGATCAGAGTTTCTTCCGTGTCTTTGATATACATCTTCACATCGGCCGTCGATGCGGTCTTATATGTGAATTCAATAATGACCTGTTTGCCTTCGTTGTCTAAAATCATGCGGAACGCCTTGTCGTGCGTGCCGGGTTTTGCAACGGAGAACGTCGCCTGGAAGCTGTCTGCAGGGAGTATACCCTCTTTTTCTACCGTATACGCAGTATCCGTAACGATATAGAATTTCGCCGTATCATCATCCACTTTTTGGATGATCAAATTATCCGAAACAGTAAACCCATCCCAGCTTTCCACAATTTCCATGCCTTCCGTAGAAATCGAACGGATCGTCACTTCACTCTCCGCAGACCCGGAAACAAGGAATTGCAATTGATACTTTATTTCCGGCAAATTGCTGTATGATAACTCCGCAAGGGACTCGGATGCTTCCGGAATTTCCGTGCCGTTCACAAAGAGGGTATAGTCTCCCGCAACATTCTGGATGGACAACGTGTTGTAAATACGGCTATGACCGATCCCGTCGTTATCCGCCAACGCAATACCGTTCCAGACAAAATCGACCGTCTTATCCGTAACTACCGCCGTTTCACCATATTTGATCGTCAGCGCCGCCTTGTCCGTTTCCGCCGTCTTGGTGAAAATCATATCATAAGCAGTTCCCGTGCCCTGCATGCGTACCGTGAACGTATCTCCCTGCGCAAGATTATAACCGTTGACAAGGAAATCCGCATTCATCTTATCCAGATATGCGTCCGCAGCGTAAGCAAACGAATACTCGTCACCCGTTCCGCGGAATTTCGCATAACCCAGTCCGTTATATGTATATTCAAGGTCGCCGCCCGTCAGGTCGGTATATCCTTTCGCCGCGCCGGATACATATCCTTCGCGCACATTTTTCGCCGATACGATGCGCATCGCAAGACCGTTGTCTTTCGTGTCCGTCGTAGCCCCGTCATTACTTCTCCAAATCACTAAACATGCCGAATCGCTCATCTGCGGTTTCTGGAAAGCACCCAAGATATCCATGCCGGCTTTGGAATCCGCCCCCATAGGAACTTTGATTTCCGTTCCGTTGATATTCATGATAAGTTCTTTATCCACGATCGAGAACTTCCATGTATTGAGCGTACCGGATTCCGGTGCCTTCCCTTCCACTTTGCTGTCCGTAAAGTAATCATAGTCGAAATACATCGGGACATTATGGAAAATATCATAATCAGCATACACGTCATTTCCTGCCAACATATAACGCACAAGTATGCTGGTCGTGTTGTTTTCCCTGTTATAATTGCGGAACCAAAGTGAAAGCCCGCACTTCGTCGCATCCGGCCCGTACCACGCAGTGTCATTCACAATGTACAAGCGCATCCATTCGCCGCCTGCATCGTTCAGGATACTGCCTGCCGAAAGATAGAACTGCATCTCCAGCCCGTTCAGTTCCCAACCGCCGATACCATCGTTGTTGTTGAACACCCAGCCGCCGTCTCCGCGCTGGAATACAGCGTCTTCTCCCGCGCCGATCACCTTGGAATGAAGAATCACTTCTTCTCCCACCGCTTCGATCGAGTTCGACCAATCTGGCGAATATACCCCGAACTTATTGTTCAGGTTATACGACGTAGTCGTGGTCGCTGCCGACGTTCCGATCGTAAAGATACCGGTAAACAGCATTGCCGCCATCAGGCATACTGCCACAACAGTACTGAGCAATGCAAGCGTCAGCGTTCTTTTTTGTGTCATACTCTTTTCCTCCCAAAATTTTATTACAACGGATTTCCCGTCGCTTCCGATAAATTTCTCTCAGCCTTTGACCGCACCCATCTGCACGCCGTCAATGAGCTGTTTCTGAAAAATGAAAAATACGATCGCGCAAGGTACCAGCATATACATGCCGATCGCCATACGCATATTCGGCGCCGAAGACCCTGTGACAGGCCCCGTAAACCAGTTATAAATACCAAGCGCCAACGTCCAGGTGCTTTCCTGACGCAGATACAGCATTGGCGTCACGACATCGTTCCACATACCCGTAAACGTCGTGATCATCATAAACATCGCGATCGGTTTGCAAAGCGGCATGAAAATGGAAAAGAAAACCTGAAAACGGTTTGCTCCGTCGATCGTCGCCGCTTCATCCAGCGTCGACGGGATCGTGCGCATATACTGCCTTGCCAGGAAAATATTGCCCGCGCCGCCGCCCAGAATACCGGGAACGATCAGCGGCCACAACGTATTCAGCCAACCGATTTTGACATATACCACAAACATCGGGATCTGACATACGATCGCCGGGATCATCATCGTGGACAATATGATCGTAAACAGAATGTTCTGCCCCACAAACTTACACCGCACAAACGCAAATGCCGTAAACAACGCCGAAAACGGTATAAAGATGACGTTCAGCCCCACCACAATGATCGTGTTCTTGAAAAAGGTCAGAAGTTCGGGCGAAAGCACTTCGATATAGTTTTCAAAATGCAGGGACGTCGGTATAAACTTCCCTTGCCCCGATTCCACCGCGCTCATCAGGCTCGTCGTGATCATGTAAAAAATCGGCAGCAAAAATATGATGCACAAAATGACAAGGAAAAAATGCGTCACCGTATGCTTGATGATCTTCTTTTTGTCAATGTGTTTGCGCGTACACATTGCGGATGAAGTGATAACGCTCTGCTGTGTAGAAAAATCCGGCATCACTCGTCACCTCCGTAAAACACCCATTTGCTCGATTTGAAAATGATTGCCGTAAAGCAGGCCACGATCACGAACAGCACCCATGCCATTGCACAGGCATAGCCCATGGTACCCTGCGAAACGCAGGTATTGTATTCGGAATAAATTTTCGTAACATAGAACAGCAAAGAATTTTCCTTGCCGCCGCCCTGCACCAGCGTTGCCGCCTGCGCAAATACCTGAAACGACGCGATCACGCTCATGACCAGGTTATAGAAGATCATCGGCGTGCACATCGGGATCGTGATAAAAAAGAATTTGCGTGCGGACGAAGCGCCGTCCAGATCCGCCGCCTCGTACAGTTCCGGCGAAATATTTTTAAGCTGCGACAGCCACAAGACCATCGATCCGCCCAGTCCCCACAGACCGACAAAGATCATCGTCGGCATGGACGAACTCGCCTTATCCAGAAAACTGTACGACGGGAGCCCCACCGCATTGAGGATCTGATTCATCCAACCGAAATCCACGTCCACAAGCAAACGCCATGCGACACCCGACACGACGACCGACATCGTGCAGGGCAGATAAATCAGTACCCTGTATACGCCGATCCCCTTTACCTTGGAATTCAAAAATACCGCAAGCATAAAGGAAAGTACCATCGTCAGCGGCACGTTCACGACCGTATAGATCACCGTATTGGTGACTGCTTTGATCCATTCGGGATCATTGAACATCCTGTTGAGATTGTAGAAAAGATCAAACCCTTCAGGATCGCGCAAAACCGTGTATTCTTTAAAAAAACT
>USSJ01000040.1 GCA_900557285.1 uncultured Clostridia bacterium
CGAGAACCGTATCGTACCCTTTCGGCAAAGTCATGATAAAATGGTGCAAACCGACCGCTTTGCACGCGCGCACGACATCCTCATCGGATACATTTTCCTTGCTGTAAACCACGTTTTCTTTGATCGTGCCGTCAAACAGCCACGTATCCTGCAATACCATGCAGAACAAATCGTGCACATTCTCGCGCGTCAGATCGCTGGTCGGGATGCCGTCAATTTTTATGCTTCCGCTGTTGATCTCGTAAAAGCGCATCAGCAAATTGACCATCGTCGTTTTACCCGCGCCCGTCGGGCCGACGATCGCGATCTTCTGACCCGCTTTCGCCTCTGCCGAAAAATCATTGATGATGATCTTCCCGGGATCATACCCAAAATGAACATGTTCAAAAGATACATCTCCGCGCACTTTTGAAGGAGCAAGGACGGCAGTTTTTCCGCTCTCGTTTGAAAGTTCTTTTTCATCTAAGAATTCAAACACGCGCTCGCTTGCCGCCGCGGCCGTCTGCATGCTCGTGAATGCCTGCGCCAGCTGCGAAAGCGGCGAAGTGAACAGCCGTACATACAGTGTGAATGCGATGACCGTTCCGAATGCAATATTTCCGTTTGCGACCAGCACCGCCCCGACAACGCAGACCGCCACATAACCGAGGTTTCCCACAAAGGTCATGAGCGGCATCATCAACCCCGAAAAGAACTGAGACTTCCACGCGCTCTGGTACAATTTATAGTTAATATTGTCAAAAACACTTTTGACCGCGTCTTCCGCATTGTACGCCTTTACCACATTGTGTCCCGAATACGATTCTTCGATATGCCCGTTGATCTCACCGAGGTAACGCTGCTGGCGGGCAAAATATTTTTGCGATTTGCCCATGATCAGGAACATGACCACAAATCCGATCAGACTCGCCGCGATCGCCGTAAACGCCATGATCCAGTTTGTAACAAACATCATGATCACGCTTCCCAACAGCGTGACGACGGCCGTTACCAGCGTTACGACGGACTGGTTCAGAGTCTGGCCGATCATATCCACGTCGCTGGTCACGCGCGAAAGCACATCGCCGATGCTGTGCGTATCAAAGTAACTCAAGGGGATAACATTGATTTTTTCGGATATGGCCGTGCGCAGATTCTTTGAATTTTTCTGCGTGACCGTCGCCATGATCAGTCCCTGAATATATGAACAGAGCAAACCCGCCCCATACAACACGACCAGAAAGATACAGAGCATCAGAACACGCTGCGTATCCATTTCAAAGGTTCCGAGGACTCCGTTCTGCAAAAACGCCGCCTGGATCGCATCCGTCAGATCGCTCAGAACATTCGGGCCGATCAGGTTCAGTACGACGCCCGCCACCGCAAACAGCAATGCGATGATGATCGCCGCCAAATAAGGGCGTATGAAAGAAATGAGTTTCCCCATCGCTTTTTTGAAATTTTTCGGTTTTTCTGCTACGCGCGGCCCGGGGCCGTGTCCGCCCATCGGGCCGTGACGACGAGGTGCATTGTCAGTTTCCGGCATTTTCGCTCACCTCCCCGTTTCCTTCCAGTTCTTCTTTGGAAAGCTGCGAATACGCGATCTCGCGGTATACCTCGCAGTTTTTCATGAGTTCGTCGTGCGTGCCCTGCCCGACCACTTTGCCTTCATCCAATACAATGATCCGATCGGCATCGCGGATCGTCCCGATCCGCTGCGCCACGATCAGCGACGTCGCGTCCCCTGTTTCCCGCTTCAGCGCCGTGCGCAGCAGGCGGTCTGTCTTATAATCGAGCGCCGAGAACGAATCGTCAAAAATATAAATTTCAGGCTTCCTGCAGACCGCCCGCGCGATCGCAATGCGCTGTTTCTGTCCGCCCGAAACGTTCGTGCCGCCCTGCGCGATATGCGCTTGGTAACCGCCTTCCATCTTTTCCACAAATTCCTGACCCTGCGCAATGCGCACGGCATCCTTTACTCCTTCTTCCGTAAATTCCATGCCGTCTTTCGCGCCGTAGGCTACATTGCTCTCTACCGTACCCGAAAACAAGACTGCCCGCTGCGGTACATACCCGATCTTATCATGCAATGCCCGCAACGTGTAATCTTTCACGTTTACGCCGTCCACCAGGATCTCGCCTTCCGTCGCATCGTAAAAACGCGGCACAAGATTGATCGCCGTGGATTTTCCGCTTCCCGTCGATCCGATAAATGCTACCATCTGCCCCTTTTCCGCTTTAAAAGAAAGATCATGCAGAACATACTCCGACGCATCCGGATACTTGAACGATACGTTTCTGAATTCTACCGTCCCGACGGGCGAACCTTCCGGTGCGGCCGAAAGCGTGCCGTCGGCAATGTTCGATCTTGCGTCCAGCACCTCGCCGATACGGCGCACCGATACCATCGCACGCGGCAGAATGGTAAAGATCATCGCCAGCATCATAAACGCCGCCACGACCTGCATCGCATACCCCGAAAACGCCGACATCTGCGCAAACATCTCATAGCGCTCCGCACCTGTAGGCAGATCGTTGATCAGATATGCCCCCACCCAATAGATCGCAAGCGTAAGCCCGCTCATGATCATCGTCATCATCGGCATCATGATCGCCATGGCACGCGAAGTGAACAGTTGTGTCTTTGTCAGATCCGTGTTCGCCTTTTCAAATTTTTTCTGCTGGTACTCTTCTGCATTGTAAGCGCGCACGACGCGCACTCCCGTTAAATTCTCGCGCGTGACGCCGTTCAGATTATCCGTCAGTTTCTGAACCAGACGGAATTTCGGAAAGACAGCCAGGAAAATAATCAGAAGCATGATCACCATAATGCCGACTGCAACTGCCGTCGAAACAGACCACTGCCAGTTGCGCGTAAGAATCTTGCAGACCGCCCATACCGCCAAAATCGGCGCTTTGACCATGATCTGCAATCCCATGGAAATGACCATCTGCACCTGCTGGATGTCGTTCGTCGTGCGCGTGATGAGCGACGCCGTCGAAAAACGGTTGATCTCTTCCATCGAAAAACTCTCCACGCAGTCAAATACCTGGCTGCGCAAACGGAAAGATACCGTCGCCGCGATCCGCGCCGCAAAATATCCGACCAGCATCGAACTGACCGCACTTCCCAGCGCGCACCCCAGCATCAGGGCTCCGTTCTTCCAGATCTCCCCGCCTGACGCCGCTCCCGATACCGCAAGCTTCGTGATCTCTTCCATGTAATC
This sequence comes from uncultured Clostridia bacterium, assembly GCA_900557285.1. Lineage (GTDB taxonomy): Bacteria > Bacillota > Clostridia > Christensenellales > Borkfalkiaceae > Borkfalkia. Next base: position 3,207 of record USSJ01000040.1, read on the forward strand.
GGGCATCGTCAGATCCAGCCAGACCTGCAATACTATGAATCCTACGCCAAGCAGCGCGTAGATCCATTCCTTCCATTTCAAAGTCTTTAAAATTCTAAGCATGAATACCTCTTTGAAATTCTCTTCTTGTTTACTTGCTGCAAATTATAGCACGCCTTCCTTTCTTCTGTCAAATATTTCACATCTATTTATATTTAACATTTGTGAAAAGTATGTAAAATGATTGACAACCACATCCCGAGAGTTTATAATTTAAAAAAAGGAGGCGGAACGTTGAAAGAAGAAAAAATCGAACAATTGGCGCGGCTTATTTATTCTGCCATGCCGCAACTTCGGCGCGATTATATCTCACCGCCGCACAAAAATGATGAAAAACTGCCGCGGCACGCGATTTTTTGTCTGCTGATCCTGAAAAAAATGAAAAAAATCAGCATGAGCGAACTTGCCGATCGACTGGGAGTTTCCAACCAGCAGATGACGCGCATCGTAAACGATCTGGAAAATCGCGGCGCTTTAGCCCGCCAAACGGATGAAAAAAACCGCAGGCAGGTCAATGTTTCCCTCTTGCCGGACGGTGAAAACCTGGCAAGGCATTACGCGAAAGAAGCGATGGACATTTTCCGCGAAAAACTCAGCATATTGAGCGAAGACGAACTGGACTCCCTCTCCTATCATCTGGGAGAATGTATCCGTCTGATCCAGAAAACGGAAAATCACAACCGCTGAAATATTCCTGAAGTATTTATCAGCAGCTTTTGCTGAAGTGCTTACTGAAGTGTTTTAAGGGCGGTTGCGCCTTCCTGCATTCGTCAGGAAGGCGCAACCGCTTTTTTATTTTATTCACACCGTACAGATTTCGTTCCCCGCCGAACCTTCTCAAATTCCCCATTCCTCTATGATAAGTATGCGCGCCGAAAATTTTCGGCGCGCATATGTTGTTTTATTTTCCGAAGTTCACAAGCTCGTTTTTCAAAAAATCTTCATTCAGGTAATATGTGCCGTTCGTCATTAATAAAAAACTTTCCGTGGGCATAAATGTTGCCGTCCAACTTTTTTTGAGAACATCCTCCCCTGTATTATGCTTATCCCCAAATTCCACGGAATCAAAGAAACAGTTCAGCGTATCTTCTACAATGTAATAACGAAAACGGACAGTATAATCCTGTATTTCTGTCGTATCCAAAAATTCACTGAAATAAGAGTAATAATAGTGATAAGACCCCGTGCTTTCGTCCGTGAATACATAATAGCGCTGTTCCCCTTCCGGTTCGGATACATCGCTCGCTTTGATATATTTCTTATGCAGGGTAAGCGTTGTTTTGACCGAATCGGCGCCCGCGCTCTTGTTATCACTTTGACTTTCCCCGCATCCGGCAAAAGTAAGCAAAGAAAGTATTGCCACCAACACACAAACAATTATTTTTTTCATGTCTTTTCCTTTGTGATTTTTTTAAAAACTAAAACTCAAACTTTGTATCGCGCGAGAAGAGTTTAAGAATGACATCCATGCAAAGATTTTTGCCGTCTTTGTTATTCAGAGGAGAATCGGTAAAGCAGATATCATAGACCGCGTTCGTGATCGGAAGTTCCACGCCCAGTTTTTCGCCTAATTTTTTCATGGCCGCCGCCGTCATGACCCCTTCGGCAAGTTTTTCGAATTTCTGCCCTTTCACGAGCATTTCTCCGTACATACGGTTGTGCGAATGATGCGAAAAGAGCGTCGTTTCATAATCGCCTAAATGTGCCAAACCGTATGCGGAAAGCTCATTGCCGCCGAGAGCCTTGATCAGCCTTGCAACTTCCCTTGCTCCGCGCGACATCAGAGGGCCTTTCAGTGTAGAAATACCGCCGCCGTCCAGCACGCCCGCCGCGATGCCCATCACGTTCTTTGCCGCCGCTCCGATTTCCGTGCCGATGATGTCATTCCCGTAATAGAAACGGATCAGATCGCTCTTAAAATCGTCCGCCAGCATTTTTTTCAGTTCCACGTTGTAGCTGTCGATCACCATGCAATTCGGAATGCCCGCCGTGAAATCCTGGATATGCCCGGGCCCCACCCAAACCGCGATCCGCTCTTTCGCTATGCCCGCATCGATCAGGATCTGCGAAAGACGCTCGCCCGTCTCCACTTCGATCCCCTTCATGCAGAGCACAAAAAATTTTTCGGAAACGTCTCCGCAAGCCTTGATCTTCTCGATAAAACCGCGCACGCCCTGCGAACTGATCGAAATAATGATGATCTCCGCGCGCGCCACCGCTTTCGCAAGATCGCAGGTCAGAACAATGCTCTTATCCAGCGTAACATATTCGTTCTTGCCGGTATTTTTCAAAACTTCGTACGAATAATCGCCCTCCGGCCCCCATGACCAGACTTCTTTTCCTTTCTTCGTCGCCAGATACCATGCAATAAACGAGCCCCATCTTCCACAGCCCAGCACCGATATTTTATTCAACCCCGTCCCCTCCGATTTCTTGTTTTTGTCAATAAAATTATTATACGTACCTATGAAACGAAAACTATTTTGCCGTAAACTTAAATTTCTTTCCGTTCAATAAAGGCGCGCGAAAGCGTCACATCGTCGGTATATTCGATTTCCGAACCGATGGGGATCCCTCTGCTGAGCCGCGTGACCTTGATCCCCAGCGGCTTTAAAAGTTTGGCAATATACAGAGCGGTCGCATCCCCTTCCACGTCGGGATTGGTCGCGAGGATCACTTCCTCTACCGGTTCATTGCCTACGCGGGCAAGAAGCTCGCGGATGCGGATATCGTTCGGGCCGATCCCTTCCATCGGGTTGATCACTCCGTGCAGGACATGATACACGCCCTTGTATTCGTGCAGTTTTTCCAGTGCGATGACATCTTTCGGCTCTTTGACGACGCAGATCACACGGTGATCGCGCTGACGGCAGATCTCGCACTCCTCATCTTCCGTAAAATTTCCGCATACTTTGCAATAGCGGACTTTCTTTTTTACGTTCAGGATCGCGGCGGCAAATTCCTGCGCCTCACTCTCCGTCATGTTGATGATCTTATAGGCATACCGCTGGGCAGACTTTTTGCCGACCCCCGGGAGTTTGGAAAACTCGTTGATCAGCCTTCCGATCGGTTCAATGTACACTTGCATTGTTTAAAAAAGGCCTCCCATGCCGCCCATTCCGCCGAACGGGCCCATCTTTTCCTGGTACACTTCGTCCGCTTTTTTATAGCCGTCGTTGATCGCCGCCATGATCAGATCTTCCAGCATCTCGACGTCTTCGGGATCGACCACTTTCGGATCCAGCTCGATCCCGTCGATCTTCTTTTTCGCGTTCATGTACACGACCACCGCTTCTCCGCCGCTCGTACCCACGATCTCCCAGTCTTCCAGAAGCTTTTCCGTTTCCTGCAGCTGTTCCTGCATTTTCTGCGCCTGCTTCATCAGGTTCTGCATGTTTCCGCCGCCCATTCCGCCTTTGAATCCTGCCATATCTTCGTCCTTCCTTTTCAATCAATCTTTTTCCGCGCACACTGCGCCGTTTATCCGACAAGTTCCCCGTAAACTTTCGTCCGCCGTGAATCTTGCTGTAAAATTCCTATTTTACTTCAATGTCCGTATCGGGAAAATCCCGCTTGAGCTGTTCGATCTGCTCTTTTGCAGGATCTGCCTGCTCTCCTTTCTGCCTTACCACAAAATCATGGATCCCGATCGCCTCCAACGCCTGTTGCAGGCTCTTATGATTTTCCGCACTGTTCAGCCGCGAAGCAATGATCCCGTTGTCCGTCGTAAGCACGAACGTGTCCCCTTCGAACGAAGTCTCCAGATCCTGACACATCGTAAACAGCACGCCGCTCTTTACATTTTTCCGCAGAGAACGCATAAACAGCGCCCCCGCCGCCTTTTTGTTTTCCAGCGCGTTCGTATTCCCTGCAATTTCGGGTTTTCTGTCTGCAAACGACGCGTGCGGCGCGGAAAAAAGATCCGCTGTCGGTTCTTCCGCCATGCGCGGGCGCGCCGCGCGGGGCGGGGCGCTCTCCGCAAACGGAGAATCCGCTTCTTCCGCCGCTTTCAAAGACGGCTGCGAAACCTGCGCCACGGAAAATCCGCCGCTTTTTAATTTCGCTTCCAGCGCATCCAGCCGCCGTGCCAAAGACAGCACATCCTGATCTGCCTGCGGCAAGCAAGCCTTGGCAATTGCCGTTTCAAACAGAATCCGCGGCGACGTGGAATAGCGAAGATCCGTTTCCACCTGCGCAAAGATCTCGCTCGTACGAAGGATCTTTCTGCCGTCCGCCGCTTCCGCAATGCGCTTGACTTCCGCATACATTTCGGCAGGAAGCCCTAAAAGCTCCTGCGCGTTGCGGCAGGCCTTTGCAATCGTGCAGCGGTTTAAAAATGTCAGCATGTCTTTCGCCAGTACGCCGACTCCCTTGCCCGATGCGATCACCTTTTCCGTTTCGGAAAGTGCCGCGGACACGTCTTCTTTCAGAACGCTCTCGCCCAGCTTTGCCACTTCGTAAAAATCTGCCGAGCCCAGCACTTCGCAGACATCCGCATACGTCAGTTTGCCCTTGCTGTACGATATACAGATATCCGCCACCGAAAGGCTGTCACGCATGCTGCCCGCGCCTGCGCGGGCGATCGCCGAAACCGCCTCGTCCTCGTATTCTTTTCCGATCTCTTGCAGGATCTTTTTCAGATGCTCTTCTGCCTCCTGGTCGGTTCCGTCAAAGGAGCAAAATGCGTAAGTAACCTCCGGTGCTGTTTTTTCATAATATTCCTCTGTGGAATCATCAGAAAAGTCAAAAGAAACCGGAATTCCCGCCTCTTTGATCTTATGCAGCTCTTCCTCCGTAAAAGAGTAATTTCCGCTATGTACCACATCAAAGCCTTTCATATATTCCAGATCAAAACGATCAAGGATATACGGTGTTTTTCCACGGATACCACCATCATTAAAATCCAGGAACTCACGGTCTCCGTCTTTTAATGTGATCCTGGAATAACCGTTCTCGCCATGCAGCTGTCTGCACTTTACGGTTTCCACGCCGATTTTTTCCAGTGTATCCATGATCAGTTCTGCTCTGTCGTCATCTCCGAAATATCCCATATACGCTGTTTTTTCACATCCGGCCATCTTTCCGTAAACACTGACGTTTACGCAGTTTCCGCCTGGATACATGGTTTTCAGATGATCATAGATATCCACTACATTG
>USSJ01000041.1 GCA_900557285.1 uncultured Clostridia bacterium
TTCGTCCAGTTCACTGCCATTATTCATCCACCTCCTTCACAAAAGCATCCCACAGTTCTTCATCTGTAAAATTTTTCAGCCTGCGGTTGTGCGCCAAAATATAATAATGTAGGGGTATTTTCCTTGGCAAGTTGTAACAAGCGGCTGCCGATGCCTCGGTTTTGGTATGCCGGGAGGACAAGTAATTCCGTGATTGTACCGAAAAAGCAGCCGTCCGTCAGAATCCGCAGACAACCGACAAGATCGTTGGAATCGTATGCGGTAATGTTCAGCGTTTTTGATAATGCTGCCTGTGTCTTGATGGGGTCATAATCGCCGTTCCATATTTGCGTTGCAAAACGGATAAAAGTTGCGGCATTCAGATCTGAATCGTCTACTTTAAATTCCATAGAATCGGATCCCCCTGTTTTTTTGATGATTATACGCGCAATCGGATCAAAAAGTCAATACTTTTCAAAACTGAGCCCATAAAATTATAAAAATTATGCCGCTTTAAAAGCTTCAGGACAGCTTCGGAAACTTTTCGGTGCGAATCTGCAGACAGAGGCCCATGCAGTAGCTTCGTGACAGCTTTGGAACTTTTCGGGGACGGAATCTGCAGACAGAGGTCCGTTTTAAAGCGATATAAACTCACTCGGAACAACAAGTTGTGTTTTCCCTGCAACCGACAAACAGTACGACGCCCGCGTCTGCCCGTATTTGATCAAAATGGTTTTCAGGGAAGGCAAAATTACATAGCGGCGCTGTTTGCGTTTTTCATATAACGGCGGCAGATAAAATCGGCTATGAACTCGTGTCCCTTTTGGTTCGGGTGAATACCGTCGTCGGAGAGGTAAGAGAGGTAATCTTTTTGTAGAAGAAGGGGGCTGCGGAAGTCAATGAACTCGCAGTTATAAGCAAGTGCTGTTTTAAGAATGGCTGTATTATAGCATTCCTGATGGCGTGAGATGTTGGACAGATCGCCGCGGAAAAACTGCAGAATCCGATCTTTGTCGGCGCGTGCGCTGATAACGTTTTCAAAATAGCGCTTTGAATCGATCGGCGGCAAGGCTGTGAAAACGGGACGGATCCTGTGTGCATTCATCTTTACGATCAATGCGGACAGGATGTTTTCAAATTCGGACAAGGGCGTATTGGGGATGTGATCGCCGAGCGGATCTTTGGCGACTTCTTCCCAGGAATAATCACAATCGTTGCCTCCGAGCGAAATGATGAGCCGATCGTGCAAGCCCGCATGTTCTTCTGCCCAGCGGTCGAAGTGGCCTTTCAAATAGCATTTTTTCAAGGTCTGCCCGAATGCGGAAAAATTTTCGATATCCAGATGCAGCCGTTCGGAAATCATGCTAACGGCACTGTGTTCAATACGGCAAATGCGCTTGTCCTGAAGATATAAACCCTTCGAAATCGAGTCGCCGATGACTGTTATTTTTATGCCTGATCCGTCACGCACATCCGATAAAATTTTTTTGTTGTCATATTTTTTGACTGTATAAATTTTGCTGATCATCGTTTTCTCCTTTCGTCCATTGTTTTGATTGTAAATTTGGAATGTGACAAATACCTGCAGACAGCGTTTCGTCAGTTTTGTGCCGAAATGTTTCGCACTTTCAGTGTAAAAGGTTTAAGAGCTGCAAACCTGCCGCTTGGCGCATACATATCCATGGTCAAGACTATGTTCACTATAACGGCATTGGTATATTAGACAATGCTGAAATCCATACCGTAGACAATAGGTGAGCAACGCTGCGAAAGATACAGCGGACAATGCCGTGAACAACGTCATTAAGATTCCCGCACAGGTCGTAAGCAAATTTATGGGCAATGGCGTAAATAAAGCCCCGAGCAAAGCCGCAAGCCTTGCTGCAGATAATAGCAAAGGCGTAAACCATGCCATCGGCAATGAGTGAGCAACATTTCGAAAGATATTGCGGACAAGTCGTTTTGAAATAAAGTTCGCGAATAAATCGGATGTTCCTTATCAGTATATATCCGTTTTTCGGGAAAGTAAAACTACTTTGAAAAAACTTCATTATACAATTTGTTTTTCATCGGTAGAGAAGCATAACAGTAGCTCTACTTTCGGTAGAATTCGGTATCGGGTGAGTAGAAGAAGTATTTCAGAGCTGAAAAAATGTTGAAAAAACGACGAAAAAAGGCTGAAAAATGAATGTATGGGACAGAAAATATTTTACGCGCGCGCGTATTTATGATATAATAGGGACATGGAAGAACTCAGAGCGGTCGTGGCGCGCAATCTGACGGCCTGTCGCAAAGCGGCGGGGCTGACGCAGATGCAGCTTGCGGAAAAACTGAATTATTCGGATAAGGCAGTATCGAAATGGGAACGCGGGGAAAGTTTGCCGGATGTGGCGGTATTGTGTGAGCTGGCAAAACTCTACGGAGTGACGTTGGATTATCTTGTCGTGGAACATGCGGATAAAAAGCCTGCACTGTACGGAAGGGAGAAGCGGCGCACGCGGATCCTTGTGACGGCAATGAGTTGTCTTTTGGTCTGGTTTGTGGCGACGCTGGTATTTGCGATGCTGCACTTATTCCAGGCGCAGGGAGAGGGGCAGTGGCTTTTGTTTATCTGGGCGATTCCGGTGACTTTTATACTGTGCGTGGTATTTTCCGGAATATGGGGAAACAGATATCACCGCACTTTAAGCGTATCGCTACTGATCTGGTCGATCGCACTGGCGCTGTTTTTGACGTTGCCGTTGCCGAACAGTTGGCTGTTCTTTGTGGTGGCGGCGCCGTTACAGATCCTTACCGTATTTTGGTTTTTACTGCGGGCGCAAAAGTCGAAATTCAAGTGAGCATACCGTTGTAAAAGTTCGGGGATTGTGCTATAATAAAAAGTGAAGTTTCCTTTTTCCTGCCGTCGGCATATACTGTATAGCAAAAAGGCGGAGGAAGGGCAAATGCAGAAAAACACGGCAGTGATCCGGCTGGATGCGATACGTCACAATGCGGAAATATTTTCCGGACTTGCGGGTGTAAAGAAGTTTTGTGCGGTGGTGAAGGCAGATGCATACGGGCACGGAGCGGCGGCGGTAGCGCAGACTCTGCACAAGGCGGCGGATTTTTTTGCGGTATCCTTGGTGGAAGAGGGAGCACAGTTGCGGCATGCGGGAACGCTGAACGAGATTCTTGTGCTGACGCCTGCTCTTTGTGAAGAAGAGGTTGTCCGCGGTGTTGCGGAGGAGCTGATTTTCACGGTCGGGGATACGGCGGATTATGAATTGCTTGTGCGAACGTGTGAGAAATACGATTTGACGGCGAGATGTCATATCAAAGCGAATACGGGCATGAACCGATACGGATTCAGTTATGCGGGATTTTGCAGGTTTTTAAAGAGAAAGCTGAGTGATCGCGTGATCGTGGAAGGGATCTATTCGCATTTTTACAGGCCGGAGAATGCTTTGACCTCACATACGCAGTTTGTCTTGTTTGAAAAATTTTCTGTGGCGGCAAAATTTGCGTTCGGCGGAGTGATCCGTCATATTGCGGCGACGGGCGGGACGTTGGCTTCTTCGGATTATCGGCTGGATATGGTCAGGATCGGGATCGGATTATACGGATATCTTCCGGGCGGCTTTGAATTGCCGCAAGGCTTATTGAAACCGGCTATGCGTATTTACGGGCAGGTAGCGGCGGTACGGCGCAGAACGTACGGAGGAGCGGGCTATGGGCCTTGCCTGTACGAAGGAAAAATTCTGGGGACTGTGCGTGCAGGATATGCGGACGGATTTTTCCGTTCCGGCGGAATAAACAATGTAAACAATCTTTGTATGGATGCTTATTTGACAGCGGAATCGTACAAAAAGTATGATAACGTATGTATATTTTCGGATGCGGATGCCTATGCGGCGGCGCATGATACGATCAGTTATGAAGTGCTGGTCGATGTCGGCAGACGCGCGGAGAGGGTTTATGTGGAAGGATAAGGCGCAATTGCGAAAGGAAATGAAAGAGCGCCGCAGGGCGGCGCCTGACCGCGCGGCGCGCGACGCTGAAATTTTCAGGCGTTTCTTTTTGCTACCGCAGGTTATAAATTCGAGTAAATTTTTTATTTACATGTCTTTCGGGAGCGAAGCGGATACGAAAGCGATCATCGCGGAGCTGTTAAAGCGCGGCAAGGAAGTTTATTTGCCGCGCGTGGAAGGCAGGGACATGGTATTTGTGCGTTATACGGGACAGGCCTTGGAAAAGAATGCATACGGGATCGAAGAGCCTGCGGGGGCAGGTGTAAAGGAAGGGGCCGACGTGATCGTATTGCCGATGTTGGCGGCGGACAGGCTGCTGCACCGATTGGGATACGGAGGCGGGTATTACGATCGTTTTTTGCAGAATGAAAAACGCGCGGTAAAGATCGGGATCTGTTATGATTTTCAGCGGACGGACGAGCTGTTTGCGCAGGAATATGATGTTCCGGCGGATGTGCTTGTCACGGACAGAGAAATATACGCAAGAGATAAAGCGGAGGAAAGGTAATGCAGACACTTAAAAAGATCGGCTGGGAAGTGCTGGAATATTTGCGCCGGGGGTTGACGCCGTTTTTTATAAAGCTGATGTTCGGCATGACGATGCTGGCGGTTTTGTTTATCGAAAACGTAGAATTGCGCACGATTTTGGTCGTACTTTTGATGGCGGCGGACGGATTTTTGTCGTTTATGTTGATGCGTTCTGCGGGTGAGCTGGCGTACAAGATGAAAGTAGTGGGGCAGCTTCGGAAGGAGAACAAGCCGACGGGATCGGCGGAAACGGCGGGAGCGTACCGTCCTTGCAAGGAATACCGCATATATAAAGGAGTCGTCATAGGGATCGTGGCAAGTCTTGTTGCGATCGTGTTGGTGATGGTATCGGGGCTTACGGGCAATACAGGGGCGCGCGTTGCGCTGATGTTTGTATGCGGATGGGCGTATGTGCCGGTCGCGGCTGTGTATATGATCATTTTGAGCAGTACGGGGATGGAAGTGATCCCGGTATCGTCCGTATGGTATTCGTTTATATTGATCGTGATTTTCATTGTATTGTGCGAGATCGGTTATATTATGGGCGGAAACAAGGAAAAGCTTCGCCAGTACATGTTGGAGCGCAGTATGCAGTCAGTGGAAAAAGGCAAGGCGGCGAAACAACAGAATCAGGAACAGGGACAAGGAGCGAAAAGACGGTGAGGATCATCGGCGGCAAATACAGGGGCAGGGTATTGAGTACGTTCAAGGGAAAGGAAGTCCGACCGACGTCGGACAGGGCGAAAGAATCGTTGTTCAATATTCTGGCTCCGGAAATTTCGGGGGCGAATGTATTGGATCTGTTCTGCGGGAGCGGGAGTATCGGGCTGGAAGCGATATCGCGCGGTGCGGATCTTGTGGTATTCAACGACATATCGGAAGACAGTCTGGCGATCCTGCGCAAGAATCTTGCGTTGCTGCGAGTGGATGCGAAGGTATACAACCTTGATTACAAAGCGCTGCTGGATCGTCTGGACGTTACTTTTGACATTATATATATCGACCCGCCGTACAAGAGCGGGTACGGGGAAGACGCATTGAAGCGTGTTGCGCAGCTCAAGTTGCTGAACACGGGCGGTGTGGCGGTATTGGAGAGTGACAAGCCGTTTGAAGGCGAGGTGGAAAACCTTGTCAAGTATGACGAGCGCAAGTACGGAATTGCGCATCTGACGTTTTTCACGCCCGATTGACGGGGGCGGAAAGGAGCATGGAAATGAAGAAATGTGTGTTTGCGGGGACATTTGATCCGCCGACGCTCGGGCATAAAGATATTGTCATGAAGAGTCTGGAACTGTTTGACGAAGTGATCGTCGCGATCCTGATCAACCCGAACAAAAAGCCGCTGTTCACGGTAGAGCAGAGGCTTGCGATGTTGCGGAAGGTATTTGCGGAATACAAAGCGGTCCGTGTTTTGTCGTACGACGGGCTGACGGTCGATCTGTTAAAGCGCGAAGGGGTAAAGTATTATGTCCGCGGTATCCGGAACGGAACGGATTATGACTATGAAGCGCAGCTGAATTTTATCAATGTCGATATGTATAAAGATATGATCACGGTATTTTTCCCGACGCGGCAGGAGTTTCTGCATATCAGTTCGGGGCTTGTCAAAGACGCATTGCGATTCAACAAAAATGTGGATAAGTATATACCGGAGGAGATACGGGGGGATCTGAAGAAATATCTGGAAGAGGCGAACCGAAATGTTTGAAAGAGAAGAACTGATCCCTGCGGCGGAGGAGATACTGGAGCGGCTGCCGTTGCCTGCGGATCTGAAAAAGGTGAAGGCGGAGCGTGACCGATTGGCTTCGGACGTGATCCGCGGGAACACGGATAAATTATTGCTGATCATCGGGCCTTGTTCGGCGCATGAGAGCAAGCCTGTCCTGGATTATGTGGAGCGGCTGGGAAAGCTGAACGAGAAAGTGCAGGACAAAATTGTGATCATTCCGCGCATTTATACGAACAAACCGCGCACCAAAGGTGTAGGGTATAAAGGGATGTTTACGCAGCCGGACCCGAAAAGCAAGGAAGACATATTGAAAGGGATTCTGACGATCCGACAGCTGCATATCGACGCGATCGGCGCGAGCGGGCTTTCGGCGGCGGACGAAATGCTGTATCCTGAGAACTATGCGTATGTGGAAGACCTGCTGACGTATATAGCGATCGGCGCGCGGTCGAGCGAGAATCAGATGCACAGGCTTGTATCGAGCGGCATAGAATTGCCGGTGGGGATCAAGAATCCGATGAGCGGTTCTATACCGGTACTGCTCAATTCCATCTATGCGGCGCAGAGCGGCGGGCAGGTTTTCAAATATCAGAATTATCAGGTACGGACGAGCGGCAATGAACTTGCGCATGCGGTATTGCGCGGGGCGGTCGACGGATACGGCAACGATATCCCGAATTTCCATTATGAAACGGTCATGAAGGTGATCGAAGGTTATTCCAGGACGGGGCTGAAAAATCCTGCCATCGTGATCGATGCGAACCATTCGAACTCGGGAAAGCAGTATAAACAGCAGATCCGTATCGTGGAGGAAGTGTTGAACAACCGACTGTACGATAAGGATTTCAAGAAATACGTCAAGGGATTCATGATCGAAAGTTTTATCGAAGAAGGCTGTCAGAAAGAGGATGTCGTGTACGGGAAATCGATCACGGATCCGTGCCTTGGCTGGGCGGATACGGAGCGGTTGGTGCTGGACATTGCGGATAAGATTTAAGGGGTTGCGAATATGCAGAGAGTGCAGACAGCGCAGAGTGCGCCGCAGGGAAAAACCGGATATCTCGGGCCGGAAGGAAGTTATTCTTCGCTTGCGGCGAAACAGCTGAGTCCGAGCAATGAGCAGGTGCCGTATCACAGTTTTGCGGGCGTTGTGCAAGCTCTTTTGAAAGGTGAAGTCGAGGAAGCGGTATTGCCGGTGGAAAATACGTTGCAGGGGGCTGTTACGCAGAATCTCGATTTGCTGTATGCGAATCCGGAGCTGTATGCGGTGCGTGCGTTTTTGCTGCCGATCGAACATCGGCTCATTGTCAGAAAAGGTACAAAACTGGAAGATATAACGCATCTGTATTCGCACCAGCAGGCGATTTTGCAATGTTCTGTGTTTTTGTCGCAGGAGCTTCCGAAGGTCAAAATCATATACACCGATTCCACCATGCAGAGCCTGTCGCACATAAAGGAAAAAGGCGATGCGGGGATCGTGGGTTCGCACGTGCGGGAAGACGGGTTTGAATTTATCGGCGGAAACATTGCGGATGAGCCGAAAAACTTTACGCATTTTCTTTTGATCCGAAAAGGGAAAGAAGACCTACCCAAGCACAGTTCCCGTATTTATTTTGCGGCGACTTGTCCGCATGAACCGGGCGCTCTGTTGAAAATGCTTCAGATTTTGTCTGTATACGATCTGAACATGACAAAAATCGAATCCCGCCCGATCAAAAATTCTCCGGGAGAGTATTGTTTCTTTGTGGAATTTGAAGGGGACATAGCGGGGAAAAATGTGCGCATGGCGCTGGATCGCCTTTCGGAATATTCAAAAAATTTCAAGCTGCTCGGATGTTATTAACCCGTGCAGCTTTTTCGGACAGAGAGAATTTATTTTTGAGGCAGAAAAGTCTCCGACATAAAAAACGGAATACGTACACTGTTTTTTGTTTCGGATCAAAGGAATATGGTTTGAAAGAGCAGGCAAAGGAGAAAAGAGAGAAGAGCCTGCAGCAATTTGATTGCGATAAAGCATTTGATTTTAACGCCGGCGGGTTTTAAGAAGGCGATCTGCTGCGCGAGGATGCTGGCGCCGCCGAGCGTTATGCAGAAAGCGGCGCAGGGCAGGGCGAAAAAACCGCCGTATGCGGCGAGTTCG
>USSJ01000042.1 GCA_900557285.1 uncultured Clostridia bacterium
CTGTTCTGAAGCGCTTTTTTTACTGCCGTCTCCAGACCGCCGCAGCATGGAACCTCCATTCTTACAATTGTCACACTTTGAATATCATTATTTTGAATAATTGCAGTCAGCTTTTCACTGTAATCCACATTGTCCAGCTTAGGGCAGCCCACGATCGTAACTTTTCCGCGCATGAATTCCCCGTGCATATTCGCGTAAGCGTACGCCGTACAATCCGCCGCAATGAGCAATTTTGCCCCTTGAAAATAAGGCGCATTGACCGGTACCAGCTTGATCTGGCAAGGCCATTGCCGAAGCTCGGATTGCATGGCAACACTTTCCGTTTGCGCATGGCAAGGCTGCTCACGATTAAATTCCCGCATACGGCTCCCGGGACAGCCCGTGTGCGCCTGTCCCCGCTTTTTCTGATGCTCGGCTACCGCCGCCGCATCGTACGCCGCCGCTTCGCGCTCCACAAAACGGATCGCATTGGTCGGACACGCCGGCAGACAATCGCCGAGCCCGTCACAGTAATCGTCCCGCAGCAATTTCGCTTTGCCGTTCACCATTCCGATTGCCCCTTCATGGCACGCCGACGCACATGCACCGCATCCGTTGCACTTTTCTTCATCGATCTGTATGATTTTTCGTATCATTTCCGTATTCCTCCTTGACTTCTCGCCTACAGTATAGTACAATCTTTTTAAAAAGTACGTTGTTTAAACCACGAAAATAGGTGTTTTTTTATGTTTCCTGTTCAACATGTCATGTTTCGGAATATTACCGAACAAGAATATCGGGATATGGAGTTGTGCCGCGGGATCCGAACGGCAGAATTTGAAAAAGATTGCGTTCTGTTTCACGCGGGAGATTACACCGAGGAATTCGGGATCGTGATCTTCGGCGAAGTACACATAGAGAATATCGATCTGTGGGGAAACCGCGTCATCCTGCACAGCCTGTCCGCCAACGACGCTTTTGCCGAAACATACGCTTTCTGCAACGTTCCCATGCTGGTAGACGTGACGGCCGCACAGAATTGCAAAATATTGTTCCTGAATACCTCCATACTGCTGTCGCCCGAATACCATGCAAAATCCTGGTATTTTAAACTGATCAGCAATCTTCTCTTCCTGTCCACGCAAAAAAATCTCGCGTGGTCGAACAGGATCTTTTGCATGACGTCAAAAAGCATACGGGCAAAAGTAATGACCTTTTTATCCGCAGAAGCGAGAAAACACGGAAACAAAGAATTCCTTGTGCCGTTCGACCGCCAGCAAATGGCCGACTATCTGAACGTAGAACGCAGCGCGCTGTCCAAAGAATTGGCGAAAATGCAAAAAGAAGGAATCCTGAACTTTCACAAAAACCGCTTCTGCCTGCACCAAATGGAACATTTTTCCTGAAATCGGCGGGCTGATAGACGCTCTTATCGGCAATCTTATCGACAATCTTATCGGCGGGCTGATTTGCGATCTTATCGGCGATCTTGTCGGCATATTATCGGCGAGCTGATCGGCGGACTTTTTTGCGGGCGCTTTCTGTTGTCTTCCCCCATCCGAAAATTTTTTGAATCTGTTATGCTTTCTCTTCGCGTCGGCATTTCAACGCAAATGCTCTGCCGTATAAACACCGCATCGGATTACCGCCTTTTCGTATCTTCCAACCCCTGTGTCTTTCGTACGTTCGGCGTTGTTTTTTGCTTTACCGATGCTTCAATCGTATTTTTTCCCAAAGCGTAAACATATTGACCGCTCTGAATAATTCAATGTTGGGACAAAAACAATACACCCCAAAAGCCGTTCGCTTTTGGGGTGTATTGTTTTTACTTTTCGCAATAAAACTTATTTGTTCAATTCATCTTTGAGCGCTTTGCCCGCTTTGAAAGAGGGAACTTTGCAAGCGGCAATGGCGATTTTTTCACCCGTAGCGGGATTGACCCCCTCTTTTGCCGCGCGGTCTTTCGCTTCGAATGTTCCGAATCCGACCAGCTGCAGCTTATCTCCCTTCGCCATAACATCCTTTACATTGGAAACAAATGCATCCAACACTTTTTCCACATCGGTTTTCTTCAGTGAAACCTCTTCAGCAATTTTTGCAACCAACTCACTCTTATTCATACAATTTTCCTCCTGTATAGACTATTAAGAGTAAGAACATTGTACCATACAATTGTAAATATGGCAACATTTTACACATATTTTTCCAAAAATTGCCTACACGTACATGAAATTTCGTGACACGATCCGATGGCTTTCACCATCCGAAAAGCTGATCTACCTCAACACGAACCGAAAAATACTTCCTTGGGGCGGCGATCAGATCACCTGAAAAAAGGAAAGCCTTCCCGCATTACGGTCGGTCATAACGGCTCTGAAGGCATGTTTTTCCGCGCACATTCTCTGCCGAATCAAATCGGAATGGCATAAAAACCCATTCCCAAAACCGCCGACAACAGAATCAGAACAATGGGCGAAAGTTCTTTCTTTTTCCATTTTTTGATGCCAAACCATATTGCAAATAACAAGACCAGGATCACGTAAGCCCGCCAGTCGAATGAAAATCCCTGCTCGATCGACGAAAAACCGAACAGCGCCGTCAAAAACATTGTAACGGAAGTTCCCAAAACCAACCCGACGATGCTTGGACGAATACCGCCGAGCACCGCTTGTACTCCGTTGAATTTTAGAAGATTGTGCATGATCGCTGCGATCAGCAGGATGATAAAAAAGGAAGGCAGCACGACCCCGAGCGTTGCCAAAAGCGCGCCCACTACGCCTGCCTGCGACGAGCCTACGAACGTCGCCACATTTACCGCGATCGGCCCCGGCGTCGATTCCGCCACGGCAATAAAATTCATCAGCATTTCTTTCGTCAGCCAGCCGTGCGCCACGACCTCATCCTGCAAAAGCGAGATCATCCCGTATCCGCCGCCAAACGATACCGCCCCGATTTTCAAAAATACAAGAAACAGCTCCCAGTATATCATTCCTTCCTCTCCTTCGGAGCTTTTTCCTCGCCGCTTTGCGTTTCCGCCTGTTCCCCTGTCAGCTCATATTCCTGTCCATCGTTATCGCTTTTCCCGTCCGCAGACTGTTCTGTGTTTTGTCCGTTTTTTTGCCCTACGTCATTTTGTTTTTGCGCCGAAACAGCCGCTCCTTTTTTTCTATCCCCTTTACGAGCCAGGGATATCAGATAAATACCGAGTCCCGCCGCACCGCAGATGAGAATGTAAAATACGGATGAAAAATCGATTGCCGTTACCGAAAAAATCACCAGGCATAAAAACGTGCCGATAAACAAGATCCAGTTGAACAGATCTTTCTGCATTTGTTTGAGCATTTTCCATCCCGCCGTAAAAATCAAAAAAACAACGCAAACCTGTATGCCTTTAAACGCATACTGTACTACGGTAAATTTTAAAAACGCATCAAAAAACAGAGAAATCAGATAAATGATCACAAATGACGGTATACATACGCACAGAGTGGAAATCGCGGCGCCGGCCGTCTTTCCGACTTTGTAGCCGATATATGTCGCACTGTTGATGGCGAGCGGGCCGGGGGTAGATTCCGCAATCGCGACCACATCCATAAATTCCGTTTCCCCTATCCATTTTCTTTTGGAGACAAACTCTTTCTGGATCAGCGCGATCATGGCGTATCCGCCGCCGAAAGTGAAAAGCCCTATTTTTAAAAAGGATAAACCTAAAATCAGAATCAGTTTTATCTTTTCGACCAAAGCACGACGTTTTGCAGATTTACCGTCACTGCCGCTCTTGTCTGCCTTTTCCGCCGTCCCCGCTATACCGTCTGCCGATTGCGTCAGACCGCACGCCTTTGGTTGCGCAGCCTCTTTCTCCGATAGCAGCGCCTGACCGCCGTTCCCTGCCGTTTTACATTCTGCTTCAGCCGTTTCCCTTTCAGGTGTTTCGGCCGTTTCCTTTTCAAGCACTCCCGTTTCTTCCGCTTTCTTTGCGACCCTGCGTTTATTCACCAATATCACCTCATATCTATGATCCCATTTATTATACACAATACAAAACCATTCGTAAATCAAAATAAAGAAACTGTCTGTAATTTCTTTACCGATAAAACAGCGGGCCGTATTTCTATCTCTTTCCGCTTCGGTCCAGCTAAAACGCCCCTATACGATCACAATAAGTCGAACGCAAAACGAACGTATCTGACCGCGGCGCAAACGATACGTTTTGTAAAATCTTAGTTTGTCCGCACGAACATTCTGTACTGGCTGGTTTTGCATTAAGAAACGAACAAGGCGGACGCTTAAAAAGCGCCCGCCTTGTTCTATTTGCGAGGTCCAAATATAATGGAGACTGTGAGCAAAGTAACAGCTGCGGCAATGGATTCTTACGGATAAAATAAATCATCGGAGGATGGTTTAACGCCGCAGCTGTTTTTTATCGAAACGGCACAATGCGCCGTTCAATAAACAATTATTTGCGCTCGGCAAGGATTTTCTTTTCGTACGTCTGAACCGTCTTGAACCAATCGTTGCCGGCCACTTTCTGGCGGCGCAGGTACTCATCCCATACCGCACCGTAAGGCAGAGTCTTGATCTCCTCGCTCATGGCAAGAAGTTCGGTGAATTTGCCTTCGTCCTGCAGTTTTTTCAGCTGTGCATGCGGCTGCAAGAGTGCTATCAGCAAAGCTTTTTCCATATTGCGGGCGCCGATCGTCCAAGCCGCCACACGGTTGATGCTTGCATCGAAATAATCCAGTCCGATCAGAACTTTGTTGTCTGCATTGTTGCGCACGATCTCTTTCGCGATTTCCAGGATCTCGTCTTCCAAACGAACGACGTGGTCACTGTCCCAACGGACGCCGCGCGTTACGTGCAGAGCAACTTTATCATAGAATGCCAGCAATGCAGGGATCTTGTCGCTGACATATTCCAACGGGTGATAATGCCCGTTGTCGAGCAGGCAGCAAACTCCGTTTTTCGCGGCATAGTTCTGATAAAACTCGTTGCTTCCGACCGTATAGCTTTCCACGCCGATCCCGAACACCTTGCTTTCTACGCTGTCCACGATGTATTCCGAAGGATATTTCACCGAGAAAATCTCGTCCAGGCTCTCTTTCAGGCGCTGACGGGGCCCAAGCCTGTCTGCGGGAACATCTTTGAATCCGTCGGGGATCCAGATATTGTTCAGGCAGGGCGTTCCCTGGATCTGACCGATTTTTGCAGCGATCGCGCGGCAAGCCTTGACGTGCTTGATCCAGAACTCACGAACTTCCTTTTTCGGGGAAGAAAGCGTAAGTCCGTCGACTACCATCGGATGCGAAAAGAGCGTCGGGTTGAAATCGATCCCGAGATTGCGTTCTTTTGCATACTCTACCCATTTTTCAAAATGACGATATTCCAGTTTATCCAATTCCACAGGCGTATCCGAAATGGCATAGATCGCGTGCAAATTGATCCTCTTCGTTCCGGGAACGAGCGACAGCACAACATCAAAATCCGCCATCAGCTCTTTGGGGTTTCTTGCCGCACCGGGATAATTGCCCGTCGTCTGGATTCCGCCGGAAAGCTCTTCCGCGCCTAAAAATCCGTGAACGTCATCGCCCTGCCAGCAATGAATGGATACAGGGATCTTCGCAACGCGCGCGAGCGCTTCTTCCGCATCGATACCCCAGTTTGCAAAAGCCTGTTTTGCCAGGTCAAACATCGAATTCATATTACTTATCTCCTCTTTGCATCTGTATTTTCAAATTGCCGAACGCCGTCGCTTCGATCGGGATCGCGTGTACTTTTACGCCGCACGCCCGTTCGGTCAGCTCATTCAAAAATCCGTTCTTCGCACCGCCGCCGACGATACAAAGACCTTTGTATTTTTCACCTGTGATCTTTTCCAGCTCACGCATTGCCTTCGCATAACTGTTTGCAAGGCTCATAAACGCACAACGGAAATAATCGCTCGCCTTTTCCGGCAGAGGTCTGCCGTTTTCGCGCAGATATTCGTCAAATGCGCCCTTCATGCTCTCGGGAGCAAGGAATCTCCAGTCGTCCGCATCGATCGTCTCCGCATACGTACCCTGTTCCGCTTCCGCCGCAATATCCCCGAACGACTTATCCGGGCAAAGTTCCTTGCGCAACGACTGCACGAGCCACAATCCCATGATATTTTTCAAAAACCGGATGTAGCCCACACCGCCTTCGTTCGTATAGTTTGCTTCGCAGCTCTTCTCGGTCAGGATCGGTTCTTTCAGGCGCACGCCGAACAATGACCACGTTCCCGACGACAGATACGGCATATTCACCGAATCTTCGGGGATTCCTTCCACGGCGCTCGCCGTATCGTGCGAAGCGCACAGGACGACCGTCGTCTGCCCGCCGACTTCTTTCGCGATTTCCTCTTTCAATGCGCCGACAACCGTTCCCGGTGCGTCCAGATGTCCGAACAGGCGCTGCGGCAAACCAAGGCGGCTCACCACTTCCATGTCGTACTGACCCGTACGCGCGTCCAAAAGTCCCGACGTCGAAGCCTCCGTATATTCTTTCTTGGCAACTCCCGTCAGTTTATAAGAGAAATATTCCGGAAGCATCAGGAACATTTCCGCTTTCTCCAACCGGCCTTTCTTTAAATCGTCATACAGCTGATAAATCGTGTTGAACGGCTGGAACTGAATGCCCGTATGTGCATACAATTCCTTGAACGGCATGATCTTATGTACTTCTTCGATCGGCCCTTTCGTACGATCGTCACGGTATGCGTGGCAAGGCAGGATCTCTTTCCCGTCTTTGTCCAGAAGGACATAATCCACACCCCACGTATCGATCGCAACGCTCTCGATCTTCCCGAACTGGCGGAACGATTCCTTCAAGCCCGCTACGATCTCGCGGAACAATCTGTCCACATCCCAGACCAACGTCCCGTTGACATCGTCCACTCCGTTATAAAAACGATACACTTCCTTGGTGCAAAGCTCTCCGCCTTCTTTCCAGCCGACTATGTGCCTGCCGCTGGATGCGCCAATGTCGATTGCTACGTAATATTTCATTTCTTCCTCCGTCGCTAACATTATAGCGAATTTTAATTTATTAAACAAGGACACTATTTATTGAAAAAAGTATCTTTTCTTGACATTTTAAACAGACTGTGATACAATACAGGCATGCAAAAAGAATTCATTGAAAAACTGGCGCAGATCACGGACGAGGAGCACGATATTCTGCGGGGACAGACCGACATCGACCGCACGCAATACGCCGCAGGAAAAGAATTTATCATACGGGCGCAGAAACTTCTGAACAAATCGCAGATGGCGCTGCGTCCGCACACGCGGTTCATCGATTTTCCCGAACACGGTCACGATTACATGGAATTCATGTATGTACTGCAAGGGAGTATCACGCATATGATCAAGGGAGAGAAAGTCTGCCTGCAAAGCGGCGATATTCTGTTTCTGAACCGTCATATCCGCCACAGCGTCCTTCGGGCGGGAAAAGACGATCTGGGCATCAACTTTATCGCTTCGAACACCTTTTTGCAGGTGATCCTGCACAATGTTGAAAACAATCCGGTCATGCGCGACTTCCTCGCGCGGAATTTTGCGCCCGACGGCGAAGGCGAATACCTGCATTTCAAGACGCAGGAGCACTTTCCCATCCGCAATCTGCTGGACAATTTGATCTATGCCGTCGCTTACCCGACCGAACAGGATCCTTCCGTCCTTTCGCAGCTGATCTCATTGCTGTTTACATACCTTGCCCTGTATAAAGATTCTCTGGCAGGCGGAAAGCTGGCCGCATCCCCCGACTCGGTATTAAAACAAAAAGTTTCGATGTATCTGGAACACAACTATCCCGACGCAACGCTGGGTGCCATCGCGGAAGAGTTAGGCTACAGCAGCGAATACATCTCGCGGCGCATCCATGAAGTTTTCGGGAAGCCCTTCCGCGAACTTCTCGCTGACGAACGTCTGAAAACAGCAGAACGGCTGCTGCGCACGACGGATATGGGACACATACCGCAGAGCCTTGACAGCGTCATTGTGACGACGGCGGGCCGTATGCGCCTGCCCGAGACCGATGCCGTGTTTGTGGTGGGCCTTTTGGAGGGCGAATTCCCCCAGACGCCCGGCGACCAGGGACTTTTGACCCACGCGGACCGCGACCTGATGATGGCGCAGGGGGCCGAGCTGCCCGACTGCTTTGCCAATAAAGTCCTGCGCGAAGGCATCTGCTTTTATAAGGCGCTGACCGTCGCACGGAAGTATCTCTGGTTGAGCTGGCCCACCGCCGCCCATGCCGGGGACACGGCCCCCGCCAGCGCCGCGCTGGCCCCGGTGCTGCAATATTTGCAGGTGCCGCCCTGTGCGCCCACCGCGGTGCAGCTGGCGGCGGCCCCCGCCGCCGCGCTGGATATGCTCGGCACGC
>USSJ01000043.1 GCA_900557285.1 uncultured Clostridia bacterium
ATATTTATTCTGTTGTCCGTATTTTTAATTCCCTTGACTGTGAATACCTCAGGTCCGGCTGCCGCGGAAGAACTGACCGCAGGCACTTCCGTGATCCGCTCCGTCAGCTTCGTGCGGTAATTCTCCGCCACCTGCGGCGCACGCTCTTTTACCACGCCCACCAGCCTCTCGATCTCGTTCATGCGCGAAAGCATATCCGCGGCAAGTTTTTCGCCTTCTTTTCTGCGCATTTCGTTCAGATTATCAAGCGCCGCCGTCAAGGCCGCCCGCAATGCGGAAAGCAGCTCTTCGTCCGCACCCGATACGTCTTCCTGACGCACTACGTCCGGGCTTTTCAAAAGCGCCGTTACGGTAAAATCGTCCGCAAGATCGGGAAACATCGCCTTGATGCGCACCGCCGCGTCATAATAACTCTTCGCAGCCGCCGCATCGACATACAGTTCCTTCGTCTTGTCGCGCTTATCCACAAAGTTGATAAAGAGATCGGCATGCCCGCGCGTCAGCTTTTCGCGCACCAGCGAACGCACCGCCTCTTCATATGCATTGAATATCTTCGGACATTTCACAGACACATCCAAATAACGGTTGTTCACCGTCTTGATCTCCACGGTCAGCTCGATGCCGCCTTGCTTATATTCCCCTTTTCCGTACCCGGTCATGCTGAACATAACAGCCTCCTCGCCGGACATACCGTCCGTCCGCGATTTTTCAATGCTGCGGAGCTTTTTGAGATCTTCGCCGCCGTCCGAAAAAACAGCCTGCACTCAAAACCACAGAATACCCCGATTTTTATCTTTCCCTATTATAACAGAAACGCAAAGAATTGACAAGCGGTTTTACCGTTTCTTTGCGTTCCTTTTTATTTTATTCTTTTCCGAGAATTTTTAAAAATTCATCTTCGCCGATGATGCGGATGCCCAGATCTTTGGCTTTTTCCAGTTTGCTTCCCGCACTTTCGCCCGCGATCACGAGCGTCGTTTTGGATGTGACGGCACTCTGATTGACGCCGCCCTGTTCCTCGATGAGCTTTTGTGCTTCACTGCGTTTGAAACGGGATAACGTACCCGTCAGAACGACATTCTGCCCCGCAA
The DNA here is from genome assembly GCA_900557285.1 of uncultured Clostridia bacterium. Lineage (GTDB taxonomy): Bacteria > Bacillota > Clostridia > Christensenellales > Borkfalkiaceae > Borkfalkia. The sequence continues at coordinate 1,092 of USSJ01000043.1, forward strand.
ATACGCCGCCCGCTTCGATCTGCTTCATAAACGGTTTCACGCCTGCCTCCGAAAGCCGCAAAAGTTCCGCGCGGTTATCTTCGTCCGCAAACCAGTTCACGATGTTCGCCGCCGTCTTTTCGCCGATGTCTTCCATTTCCACCAGTTCTTCCGCCGACGCGCGGGAAAGCGCTTCCACGCTCTTGAACCTCTCCGCAAGGTCTTTGGACGCCACCTTTCCGATACCGTCGATGCCGAGCGCAAACAAAAATCTGTCCAGCGGCACATTTTTGCTCGCCGCGATCGCACTTAAAAGATTTTTTATCTTTTTATCCCCGAACCCCTCCAGCTTCGAAAGCCTGTCCTTATCCAGAAAATACAGATCGGAATAATGTCTGACCCCCAGTTCATCGTACAACAGGTACGCCGTCATTTCCGAAAAGCCCTCGATATCCATCGCGCCCTTGCTCGCAAAATTAGCAAGCTGCGCCGCGATCCTCGGGCGGCAGTTTTTGTTCGTGCAAAAAAGGTTCGCCCCCTCTTCCCTTACGGGCGCACCGCAATACGGACAGGTTTCGGGCGGCGCAATGTCCACGCTCTTGCCCGTATGTTCATAGGCGCCCAGAATTTCGGGAATGACTTCGTTGCTCCGCCTTATGAGCACTTTACTGCCGATCTTGACATCTTTTCTTCGGATATCGCCGAGGTTATTCAGAGTCGCCTTGCGCACCGTCGCCCCCGCAAGTTCCACGGGATCCACTTGTGCAAGCGGCGTGAGTTTGCCCGTCCTGCCGACCTGCCAGGTCACTTTCCGTACCGTCGTGACCGCTTCTTCCGCTTCAAACTTGAAAGCGATCGCCCAGCGCGGAAATTTATCCGTAAATCCCAGTTTTTCGCGCGCCGCATAGTCGTTGACTTTCACGACCGCGCCGTCCGTCAGCACGTCGATCTTTTTGCGCGTCATATCGATCTCCGCGATCGCGTCTTTCACTTCCTGCGGCGTCTTGCAAAGCTTCGTGTGATGAAAGGTCTTGAATCCCTGCTCTTCCAAAAACCTGACCGCCTCTTCCTGCGAAGAAACGCCCCCTTCCGACATATAATTCACATCATAAAAGAGTATTTCGGGCTTACGCGCCGCCGTAACCGCGGGATCGAGATTTCGTATCGCGCCAGCCGCCGCGTTGCGCGCATTCTTGAGCGGTTCCGCCGCCGTTTTATTGTAATTTTCCAGTACGGACAGGCGGATCACCGCCTCACCTTTCGCTTCCAGCGTGCCCTTATAGGGAATGGAGAGCGGATAGCTCCTGATCGTGAGGACCTGCGCCGTGACATCCTCTCCGACGACCCCGTTTCCGCGCGTCGCGGCACGCACAAACTTTCCGTCCTCATACGTAAGGCACATGGTCAGTCCGTCAAATTTATACTCTACCGTATATTCCGTTTCGCCGCAAATTTTGGAAACGCGCGCAAAAAACGCATCCAATTCGTCTTCCGTGACCGCCTTATCCAAACTGTACAGCCTTGCGATGTGTTCGTGCCGCGCAAACGCTTTGACGGGCTCTCCGCCGACCCTGCGCGTCGGAGAATCGAACAGAACCGTCCCGCTCTCGCGTTCCAATTCCTTGAGCTCGTCGTACAGTTTATCGTACTGCGCGTCCGTGACCGTCGGCGCGTCCAGCACATAATATTCATACGCGTATCGGTTCAAAATATCTACCAGTTCGCGCATTCTGTCCATAATCTTCTCCTTTGCGCGCCTTATTCCGCGCACTTTTCGTTATGCCCCCGGCAGGCGTTCTTTAAACGATCGTGATCGGGGCGATCTGCACCGAAAGCGACTTGATCCCGAGCCCCGGAAAGCTGACGTTTGCGATCTTGGCAGGGCCCTCTCCGCGCGTGGAAATAATGACGCCCTCTCCGAATTTCGGGTGCCGTATCCGCACCCCCGTCTTGAACGCCGCGTAATCTTTTTGTCCCGATTTTGCAGGGGACGGTACCGCATTTTTCTGTGTTTGGCGATAATTTGCCGATGCGGAAAAGGATGTATAAGACGTTTGGGAAGGCTCCGACGGGAGATCGCTGTGATACCCGAATTCATCTTCATCGGAATTGTTTTGCCTGGAAAAACTGCGCCGCGTTCCGTACCCGGAATAGGAAGATCCGTACGCGTTTGACGTTCTTCTCGTATAATCGGAATAGGACGAACGCGGCGATTCCACATCCATGACCGAAGAAAGTTCCTGCATGAACCGCGAAGGAAGCGTCATGCTCCGTTCCCCGTACAGATAGCGGCTGCGCGAACGCGTAAAGTACAGTCGCTCTTCCGCGCGCGTGATCGCAACATACATCAGACGGCGCTCCTCTTCCAGTTCGTTGTCGTCGTACGCCGCGCGGGAAACAGGAAAAATATTCTCTTCCATTCCCACCACAAACACCGTTTTGAATTCCAGCCCCTTCACCGAATGGATGGTCGCCACCGTAACATAATCGGTTTCGTCCATATCGTCCGTGTCCGAACTCAACGTGACCTGGTTGAGATAATCGGACAGCGTCGCATTTTTGTTCATCTTGCAGAACTCGTCCACCGAGTTTACGAATTCGTCGATGTTCGCCTTTTTATTGATGCTCTCATCCGAATCGTCCGCATACATGGACAGAATACCCGAATCATTGATGACATCGCGGATCAGCTCGTCCGCACTCATGGTCGCGCCCTTGATGACAAGCTCTTTTAAAAGCGCACCGAATGCGCGCACTTTCTGCTTGCTCCCCGCGTTCAAAGGCAGAGAATCGACGTCCAACACCGCATCATATACGGAAAGCTCCGTTTCGTTTGCGTATTGCTCCAGCGTTTCCACCGTTTTTGCCCCGATGCCGCGCTTGGGGACGTTCACGATCCTGGTAACCGCTTCGCTGTCAAACGGGTTGTTGATCACGCGCAAATATGCAAGCAAGTCCTTGATTTCTTTACGCTCGAAGAATTTGAATCCGCCGAAAACCTTGAACGGCACGTTGTATTTGGCAAACTCCTGCTCGTATGCACGGGAAAGAGCGTTGATGCGCATCAGTACGGCAAAATCTGAAAATTTACAGCCGTTGGTGTTCATGAGCTGGGAGATCGTGCGCGCCACGTACAGCGCTTCATCGTTTTCCGTTTCCGCCTGGTAATACTGGGCAGGCACCCCTTCCTGATTGCTCGTCCAAAGCACTTTGTCCTTGCGCCGCCCGTTGTTCTTGATGACCGTATTGGCCAGTTTTAAAATATTCTTCGTGGAACGGTAATTGCGTTCCAGTTTATACACTTTCGCGCCCTTGAAATCCTTTTCAAAGTCTAAAATATTCTCGATCTTTGCGCCGCGCCAGCCGTAAATGCTCTGATCGTCGTCGCCGACCGCGAATAAATTTCCGTGCACCGTCGCCAACAGACGGATGATTTCATACTGCACGCGGTTTGTATCCTGAAATTCGTCCACGTGAATGTAACGGAATTTCCCCGAAAGATATTCCAAAGCGTCCCTGTCCGTTTCCAGAAGCCGAAGCGTCTGGGTCAGCAGATCGTCAAAATCCAGCGCGTTGTTCTTTTTCAGATGATCGCAGTATGCCGCATAGACGGAAGAGATCTCGCGGATCCCTTTGAGGTCCGAATTGTTGCGCTCGTACTCGTCCGGCTCCTGCCCCAGCATTTTGGCGTTCGCGATATGGAATTTAATATTTTTGAGCAGCTTCTCGTCCTCCAGCCCGCTTTCCGAAAATGCGCGCTTGATCACAGCCGTGCGCTCCGTTTCACTGTAGATAGAAAAGTTCTTATTATACCCGAGGCGATCCGCAAACAATCTGAGAATTCGGACGCACATACTGTGAATGGTACAGATCCACATGCTCTGCGCTCCGTCGATCATCGCCGAAAGCCGCTCCTTCATTTCATTCGCCGCCTTGTTCGTGAACGTAATGGCAAGGATGGACGACGGCTGCGCCCCTTTGTTCTCCACAAGATAAGCGATCCGCGACGTAAGTACGCGCGTTTTTCCGCTGCCCGCTCCCGCCAGTACCAGCACCGCGCCTTCCGTATCCATGACCGGTTTGATCTGTTCTTCGTTCAGTTTCTGCAAAATTTCATCCATCGTGCCAGCTTTGCTCTCCTTCCCTTCTTCTCACAAACGCCCGAAAACTACGGGCATGACTCTCTTTTTATTATACCACAAAACGCGCCGTCAGGCAATCTGCGGCGCATACGAGCGGATTATTTTTTATGAAAAAATTCCGCTCCGTTGAGCGGCAGTGTTACCGCCGCGGATCCACGGAAAAATCATGCGAAAATCAATGTTTCGCTTTCCCTTCGAACTCGCATTCCCTGCGGAAGCGTTCCAGCGCTTTGAGGTATCTTTCGGAAAGATTCAGCATATAGCGCTGTTTATCCTCATAGGTGAGCGAGTCATACTCTTCGCGATCGGTCAGGCGGGCAAGGGCATCGGAGACTTCGCCGTCGGTCAAAAGCATGCGGCGCACCTTTTCATAAAACAGATCGTCATCACCGCCGCGGATGGAACAGGTAACTTTTCCTGCAAAATATCGGCAGGCACGGCTCTCGCTCATACCGTTTTCGCGGGCGCGCTCGACTTCGTCCGTGAAATTATCCTTGGCGTTTTCCCAAAAACCGCTTTTTAAACGCGCTTTCGCCTCGCGCGCAATACTGCGGAAACTTTTTTGCTGATTCGGCATCTTTTTCTCCCCCTTTCGACAAGTTTCGCACAAAACGAAAAGCCTGTTATCCGAAAATAACAGGCTTTTGTGATTAGTTTTTAATGCTTCTTTTGCGAGCAGCTTCCGACTTCTTCTTTTTACGGACGGAAGGCTTTTCATAATGCTCTTTACGGCGCAGATCACCGATGATGCCGTCGCGTGAGCACTTTCTCTTGAAACGGCGCAGCGCGCTGTCAATCGACTCGTTTTCTCCGACTCTGATCGTAGACATTCCTTTCAACCCTCCTTCGCCTTACGCACTTACTCAACGTTTATATTTTATAGGAAAGCAAAAAGAATGTCAAGTTTTTTTCATGGAGAATAGCGGAAAATTTTTCCGTTATCAGGAATGTGTCGTTTCCAAAACAGTGATATTCAGCGTATAATCAGGCTCGATAAAGGAAAGCAGCTTATCTTTATATTGATTAAATCCGGTAACCGACGAGCCGCCGCCGACCGATTCCGAAAGATCGTACCAGATAACACCGTCCGCTGTATTCACACCGAATTCGAGCCAATAGGAATGTCCGGGAGCATAACGGAAAGTAACCGTAACTTTCCCGTCCTGCGCTTTGAGCTCGTCGAAGTTCTGTTCCTTTTCTACCTCGTCATTCTCTATATAATTACGATCGGAAACATATACAAAAAACGACGTGTCCGCATCGAAATCTTTAACGTCGAATACAAGGGTTTCGTTCCAATATTCTACCTGTGCCGACTCCGAAACGGTAATTTTCAAGACAAGCGTGCCTTTCTGCGACGAATTGTTGCCGCTCTTGAAAGTTGCAGTCAGCCAGCTGACACCCGCTTTGATCTTCGTCGTATCGATCACGATCTTTGCCCCGACGATCTCGTTCGAAGCGTTTGCATGCACCTTTTCCGTACTGATCGCACCGACAGGCAAAACCTCTTCATTCGAACTTTCATACGACGCATTCAATATCGTCATAAATGAAGCATCCAGTCCTACGGAAATTTCCCATGTCTTTGTATCCAAAATTCCGCCCGGATATGTACCGTTCACAATGACAGACGTCGCTTCATCTTCCAGCTTTGCGATGCCGTTTTCCGTCGTTTGCGTATAATTGCCCAAAACAGCCGTCAGCGTTACATTCTCCGCAGGCATGGTAAAGACAAAACCGTCGCCCTCTTTTGCGCACTCCTCGCCGTTGTACTGAACGCCGGTCAAGTACTTATCTTCGCTTTTTACGGTAACCGTAACACTAATCGATTCCCCTGCTTCTGCAGAAGTTTTGCTTGCCTGCAGCGCATAATCATCGCTCGCCGCACAGGTGATCGAATACGTTTGCGCCTGCGTTTTTTCTTCTCCGCCGCATGCGGCAATGCCCAACGTCATTGCCAATACGGACAACACTGCCATAAAGCCAAATACAACTTTTTTCATTTTCATGCCTCCTTGATAGATTGCATTAAGAATGTATATTACAGCATCTTTTCGCCCATGGACTGGCCGCCGAGAATATGAATGTGCAGATGATGCACCGTCTGCCCCGCGTCTTCGCCCTGGTTGATGATCAGCCGATAACCGTTCGTAAGCCCGAGAGATTTTGCAATTTCGGGAATTTTCATAAAACATTTTTTTACGAGTTCTGCCTGCTCCGCATTCATTTCGGCAAGCGTGGCAAAATGCGACTTCGGTACGACAAGCACATGCACTTTCGCCTGCGGATTGATATCCTTGAAAGCGAGCATATCCTCGTCTTCGTACACTTTGTTCGAAGGGATCTCCCCTGCTATGATCTTGCAAAAAATACAATTTTCCATGATTTATCTCCTTTTATCTTTGCGGTATTTTAAGCAACCGCATTGATCATTTTATGATTTCGGCGAGCAAGCCGTCCGCGAAACTTTCGCGGGCCAGCACGCGCGTTTTTTTGCTGATATTCCCTTTTACATACAGTCGGATATAATTTTCCGAATATCCCACCGTATAGCCGTCCTTGACCTCTTCCGGCACTAGTTCCAGAGTTTTTCCGACAAATTTTTGCTCATACGTCTGCCGCAATTCGTGCGAAAGTGCCAATAATTCGTGCAGGCGGCGTTTTCGGATCTCTGCGGGAAGTTCGGGAAATTTCGCCGCGACCGTACCCGTACGGCGGCTGTAAGAAAAGCAATGGATCTGCGAAAACCCGACGCGGCGGGCAAGCGCGAGCGTCTCCGAAAAATTTTCTTCCGTTTCCGTCGGGAAACCGCTGATGATGTCCGTCGTGATCGCGGCGTCCGGGAAATACGATCGGATCAGCTCCACCCTGCGGCAATATTCTTCGCCCGTGTAATGGCGGTTCATCTTTTTCAGGACAGCGTCCGAGCCGCTCTGCAGGGACAGATGAAAGTGGGGTGCGAAATCGTTGAGGGACTGACAGGCGAGAAGAA
>USSJ01000044.1 GCA_900557285.1 uncultured Clostridia bacterium
CTCCAACGGACGGATATCCTGCGTGAAAGCGCGCTGATCGCTCATGACGAAAATATTTTCCTGATGCAATGCCGCATACGCGGGAATATCTCTGGGAATAACGATAGGCATAATTTTCTCCTTTCTTCAACTCTTTGGCGGCAAGACATTCACCTCGGCGTCACCTGACTCCGATCTTTTCTTTTCCAGGCTCAATGCCAAACGGCACGCAACCAAAAACGCCGCCGCCAATACACCGATAGCACAGACAAACACCCAAAACACACTGTATTTTACATAAAATGCCGTCAAAATTATAAAAACATACAAACATAAGCCGACATACAAAAAGCTTCTGCAAAAGGAACCGAGTGTTTTCAAAAAATCGGCGCGCGCATGATCTGATATGCTCTTATCTCCTAAAAAGCGGATAAAGCGCACAATAGCTTTGACAGCAAAAACTACCGAAGCAAAAGCCAAAAGCAATAAAAAAATGAAGATAAACAGCGCGGCAACGTCCATGCCGAACATTTCCGACCGATCAGTGCGGAGCGCGATGCCTTTCATCCCGAAAAAGAGACAGGCAACGCATGCTCCTGAAAATAATATCGCACTGACAGCAGCCGCTTTGACGGCGTTTCGTTCACGTTTTTCCATTTTTAAATTGTCAGATTTTTTCTAAAGCCTGTTCGATATCTGCAATGATATCTTCCGGATTCTCGATACCGACCGAGAGGCGCACCAGATTTTCGGGAACCCCTGCCTGTTCCAGTTCTTCTTTCGAAAGCTGGCGATGAGTCGTGGAAGCGGGATGCAGAACACAGCTGCGCACGTCTGCGACGTGTGTTTCCTGCGTGATCAATTTCAGTGCTTCCATAAATTTGGCCGCCTTCTTGACGTCGCCCTTGATGCCGAAACTCAACATGCCGCCCTGCCCGTCCGGGAGATATTTTTCGGCAAGTTTATGGTATTTGTTGTCGGGCAAAGACGCATGCCATACCCAATCGATTTTCGGATGTTTTGCAAGATATGCCGCCACTTTTTTCGCATTCGACGCATGACGCTCCATTCGCAATGCGAGCGTATCGCACCCGAGCCAGCTTAAAAACGCGTTCTGCGGACTCATGATCGCACCCATATCGCGGATCATCTGAACACGGCATTTCGTCGCAAATTGTGCCGCCGGCAAATCGGCATACACGAGTCCATGGTAGCTTTCGTCCGGAATATTAAAGGACACATAGCGGGAATTGCCTTTGAAATTGAAATTTCCGCCATCGACGATCACCCCGCCGAGCGCCGCGGCATGGCCGTCCAGATACTTCGACGAAGAATGGATGATGATGTTCGCGCCCCATTCGAACGGGCGGCAGAAAATCGGCGTTGCAAGCGTATTGTCTACCGCAAACAGAACGGCGTATTTTTTTGCGATCGCCGCGATCTTATCGAAATCCAGAATCTTGATGGACGGATTCGCCACCGTTTCCGTAAAGATGAGTTTGGTCTTGTCGTCGATCAGTTTTTCGATCTCTTCCGCCGGCGCGTCGGGATCAAAGAAGCGGGTCTCAATGCCGAGCTTTGGCAGCGTTACCGCAAACAGATTGAACGTACCGCCGTAAATTGCGGATGACGAAACAATATTATCCCCCGCGCCGCAGATGGTAAATGCCATCATCGTAGCGGCGGACATCCCCGAAGCGCAGCCGATCGCCGCCACACCGCCTTCCAGTTCGGTGACTTTGCCCTCAAACGCCGCCACCGTCGGGTTGGCAAGGCGCGTATAAAAATATCCGTCCGCCTTCAGATCAAACAGATCCGCCATGCTTTGAGTACTGTCATAAAAATACGTGGTGCTCTGGGAAATGGGAGGGATCCTCGATTCACCCGACTTCGGACGGTAACCGCCCTGTACGCATATTGTATCTCTTTTATAAGCCATGATTGTGTTTCTCCTTTTCTTTCATTCGGTTACGCTCAGGAAAAATCTTTGATCCTTCTTTCCGTGTCGCGTTTGAGATCTTTTTCTTTTAAAGACTGCTTTTTATCGTATGTGTGTTTGCCGCGGCAAAGCGCAACTTCCGCTTTGACCAGCGAATCCTTGAAATAAATTTTCAGCGGAACAAGCGTATAACCCTTCTCGTTGACCTTGCCGACGATCTTGGCTATCTCGGATTTATGCAGAAGCAATCTGCGATCGCGCCGCGAATCGCGGGTGTTGAACGCGCCGCTCTTATCATAAACCGCAATGTGCATATTTTTCAGGGTAACTTCCCCTTTCCGCACAAAACAAAAGCTGTCGTTCAGATTGCAGTTGTTTTTCCGGATAGATTTCACTTCGCTGCCTTCCAAGACGATTCCCGCCTCAAATTTATCTTCGATAAAATATTCAAATCCAGCCGATTTATTGACCGCTACAATTTTCATACCTCTCCCCTTTCCGACGCAAGCAAACCGTAATCCGCCGCATCGTAAAACTGTCCGTTTTTAAAGGCGCTCTGCCGCAAAACGCCTTCCTTGCGAAACCCGCACTTTTCCAGAACACGACAGGAAGCAACGTTCGGAACAAATACTTCCGCCTGGAGACGGTTGACGTCTGTCGATGAAAAAATTTCTCTGCAGAACAAACCCACCGCCGCCGTCATAATGCCTCTGCTCCAAAAATCCGGTGCGAGCCAATAGCCCAGATCGGCACAAAACCGCATCGCGCCGCGCTTACATTCCGCACTGATGTCTCCGATCACGTTTTCACCTGAAACGATCGCCCGATGATACGCTCCGCCGTCCGAAAGAACATTCCCGATAAACCTCTCGGCATCCTGCAATGTATAAGGATGCGGAAAACCATCGTTCAGCCAACGGACGATCCTCACGTCGTTCGCACTTTCGGCAAGCGAATTTGCAAACGACGTCTCCCAGTTTTTCAATTCAAACTGCATAAAGCACCTTCCTGTACAGCCTGCCGATTTTATTATAGCACAGATCTACGGAAAATAACAGGCTTTCCCTGAATTTTTTTTGCCGCGGCTAAAATTCGCCTTTTTCTGCAAGAGTAAATTCCACGCGGCGCGTCCCGATATTGCACGCAGCCACTCTGACCGCGCATTTATCCCCGATTTTGTAAGAATTGCGCGATCCCTTCAGCAAATACCGCTCCTCGACAAAGGTATAATCGTCCTGCGGGAGATTCTCGATGCGAACCAGCCCTTCCACCGTATTGGGAAGCTCCACAAAAATGCCGAACGCCGTCACTCCCGAAACCACGCCTTCAAAATCTTCTCCCAGATGCGAACGCATATACCACGTTTTATAGAGTTCGTCGACCGCGCGTTCCGCTTCGTCCGCACGGCGCTCGCTTGCCGAACAGCTGTTGGATGCAATGTTTACAAAATTCTTATAGCCTTGCTCCGCTTCGCCCGCCTGCCCGTCCAAAATAAGTTTTACGATCCTGTGCACCAAAAGGTCGGGATAGCGGCGGATGGGCGACGTAAAATGACAGTAACAGCGCGACGCCAACCCGAAATGCCCGCAATTTTCCGCACTGTATCTCGCTTTGGACATGGATCGCAGCATCACACGATTGACCACGCGGAACAATTCCGAATCTTTCAGCGATTCCAGAATCTTTCCGTATTCGCCCGGCCGCACATTGTCGGGGTGAAATTTCGCACGGATCCCCAATTCCTGCAGATACGTCTTGAATCCTTGCGCTTTTTCTTCGCTCGGCTTTTCATGGACTCTGTAGATGAACGGAAGCTCGTATGCCGTCACAAATTCCGCGACCGTTTCATTCGCAAGGATCATGAATTCCTCTATGATGCGATGCGCCATCGTGCGCTTATATTCGCACACGTCGATCTTCCCGTCCTTGCAGGTGATCTGCGCTTCCTTTACGTCCAGATCGATGCTGCCGCGCGCATTGCGCTTGCTTATCAGGATCTTTGCCAATGCGTGCATATCTTCACACATCGGATCAAGATGCGCATATTCGCTGCACATTCGGTCATCCCCGTCCAAAATTGCCGCAATTTTCGTATACGTCATGCGATTTCTTGAACAAATCAATCCGTTGACGATCTGACTGTCTTTGACATTTCCCTTGCTGTCTACGCGCATAATGCAGGAGAGAGTATAGCGGTCCTCTCCTTCGTTCAAAGAACAGATCCCGTTGGAAAGTTCCTCGGGGAGCATGGGAAGGACGCGATCGGGAAAATATACGCTCGTCCCGCGCGCAAAAGCCTCTTTGTCCAATGCGCCGCCGCGCCGCACATAACGGGTGACGTCCGCAATGTGTACGGACAGGAGAAAGTCTTCCCCGTCCCGTTCCACATGAACGGCGTCGTCAAAATCGCGCGAATCTTCCCCGTCGATGGTAATGACGAGATCGCCGCGAAAATCCGTGCGGCCTTCTGCCGTTACGGGTTCGGCGCTCACCTTTCGCGCTTCCGATAAAGCCTTCTGCGGGAATTCCTCTGAAAGATCCTGCGTACGGATGATCGCCTCCTCTTCCGTATTCAGATCTCCGCCCTGCCCTAAAACTTCCAGAATGTCCCCTTCGGGATCCTTGCCTTCCGGATAGGCGACGATTTTTACGAGCACCTTTTCGCCCGAATACGCCCTGAGCCCGCCGACGACCCGCACAGGTTCGCAGAACTTCCGCTCGTCCGCTTCCACCATTCCGCACCGACGGTCCCTGTAATAAGTTCCCGTCAGCTGAACCATGCCGCGCTTTAAAATACTGTAAACCGCCGCCTCATCGCCGCGCTCCCCGCCGACAATGCGCGCAAATACCATATCGCCGTGCAGTGCGCCCCGCAAAGATTTATGCGGTATAAACAAATCGTCTTGCCCGTCGCGCAGTAAAAACGCAAAACCGCGTTCGTTGCCCTGGATCGTTCCGCGGATAAGCCCCAGCTTTTCGGGCAAAACATACCTGCCGCGCTCGTCCCGCACAATACATCCTTCCGACTCCAGGTCTTTCAACATCCGCATTATGCTCTCGCGCTCGCCCTTTCCGCCCGCACCGAGCAGCCTGCAGATCTCCGAAGGTTTTTTATAACAGAGTTCGCCCGTATTGAATTTTTCCGTTAAGATTTCTATCGCTGTCATTTTTCGATTTTCTCCGTCGCAGTGCGGCAAATTCGCTGTTTTCCCGCCTCTTTTGTTATTTTACGAAAAAAGAAAAGCGGCTATTCATCAGAATAGCCGCCGAAATCGCCGCATGTTAAGCCGCAACGCCCCAGATCGTACCGAATTGCAGAATGAAGAACAGAACCGCCAATACGCCGAGCACGATCAGAGAAATGGTCGTCCATTTCTTCATCTTGCTTTCCATTGACCTGCCCTTATTCTTACCGAAGAAAGTTTCGCTGCTTCCGCCGAGCGCGTCGATACCCGTAGAGTTACCGGGCTGGAACAAAACGATCACGATCGCGACGATCGCAGCCAAAACCATCAGCGCCAAAAGTACAAGGCTGACTATCTGATATACTGTCCATACTCCGTCACTGGGCAACGGAGCCAACATATTATTGATCATAGACATCATGTCGGGCATAATTCTCACTCCCCTGAACTGACTTTTTAAATCCAATGCTTGTATAGTATAGCATAACACACAGGATTTTTCAACCTTTTTTTATCCGCTTTTGCACGATTTTTTTCAGTTTTTCAATTTTTTTAGCGCTCGATCAGCGTCTTGCCCGTCATTTCCGCAGGCACGGCGAGCCCCATCATGTCCAAAAGGGTGGGAGCAAGATCCGCCAGCACGCCGCCCGAACGCAGCTTTTTGCCCTTGAACGCATCGCATACCAGAACGACCGGTACAGGATTCGTCGTGTGCGCCGTGAACGGAGATCCGTCCTCCGCGATCATCTTGTCCGCGTTTCCGTGATCGGCCGTCAGAAGCGCTCCGCCGCCCATTTCCAGAATCTTTTTCAGGACCCTGTCCACACACTCGTCCACGGCCGCAACCGCCTTCTCCGCCGCTTCCAGAACACCCGTATGCCCGACCATGTCGCAATTCGCAAAATTCAGGATCATCGCGTCATATTCGCCCGTCGAAAGCTGCTCGATCACCTTGTCCGTCACTTCATACGCGCTCATCTCCGGTTTCAGGTCATACGTCGCTACCTTCGGCGAAGGGATCAGTACGCGCACTTCGCCTTTATTCGGCGCTTCCACTCCGCCGTTAAAGAAAAACGTTACATGCGCATATTTCTCCGTCTCCGCAATGCGAAGCTGCTTCTTCCCCAAAGACGCAAGATATTCGCCCAGCGTATTCTTCAGGCTCTGCTTCTTGAAAGCTACCTGCACGTGCGAGAACGTCGCATCGTATTCCGTAAAACATACATAGTACGGCGCAAGATACCCCGTCTTTCTCTCAAATCCCGTAAAGTCCGGTTCGGTGAACGCACGGGTGATCTCCCTGGCACGGTCGGGACGGAAATTGAAAAAGATCACGCTGTCCCCTTTCTCCACCAGCGCCACAGGCTTACCGCCCTTTACTACATTCGTCGGCAGGACAAATTCATCCGTCACGTCGCCCTTGTACGATTCTTCGATCGCTTCCGCCGCATCTTCCGCATGGATCCCGTTGCCCAGCGTCAGCATCTCGTATGCCTTCGATACGCGCTCCCAACGATTGTCACGATCCATCGCGTAATACCTTCCGCATACCGATGCGATCGTCCCGAACTGAAGAGCATCCATTTCTTTTTGCAGATCACGCACAAATCCTGCGCCCGACGTCGGAGAAACGTCGCGCCCGTCCATAAAACAGTGCACGTATGCATTCTCCAGCCCCTGCTGCTTGCACATCTTCAAAAGCGCATACAGGTGCGTATTGTGACTGTGTACGCCGCCGTCCGACAAAAGTCCCCAGATATGCAGTTTCTTTCCGTTTTCCTTCGCGCTCTTCATCGCTCCGAGCAACGCTTCGTTTTTGAAAAATTCTCCGTCTTCGATCTCTTTCGTGATCTTCGTCAGCTCCTGATAGACGATTCTGCCCGCACCCATATTCAGATGCCCGACCTCCGAATTGCCCATCTGCCCGTCCGGAAGTCCGACGCTCAGCCCGGACGCTCCCAGCTGCGACGACGGGTATTCCGCCATGTACTTCTTTACATTGGGACTGCCTTCCAGAGCAATCGCATTTCCTTTCGTTTCGGGATTGATCCCGTATCCGTCCATAATAATGATCGCATAAGGTTTCTTCATTTTTTTCTTACCTCGCCTGAAAACTCTTTCCTTATTATTATATCTTATCCTCCTGCTTTTGGCAAGCCGCCAAACACCTTTTTGCAAAAAATCCCTTACTTTTCACCCGCCCGCGCCGCCTCTCCCTTCTTCGCCGTCTTCTATCTATATATGAATTTAATCGACATATTACGCATTATTGTATGCTAAAATAATTGCACATACTTTCACATGGTTTTACTTGACAAACATTGTCAAACGTGATATGATTATTGACAAGAAACTATTGAGAAGGCCGCATGGGAAGCGGCGAAATTTGGGACATGACGGTAAGTTAGCCGTAAATTCAAAAAAGCGCGAAGACGATCCTGTACTCTGTCTGTAAGGCAGTAATTCTGAAACGCAGTTTTCGCTTGAATCTATGCTGACATCGGCGTATTAACGCAAAGGGAATTTTACGTTAAAATCTCACGCGCCGGTTATCTATACGGTTATGTTTGCAAAAATTTTAAAAACTTTAAGGAAAGAAAACGACACGACACAGTGCGAGTTGGCGGATAAGTTAGGCGTGAAGCAGTCCACTGTCAGTAGCTGGGAAATCGGTCGTTCGCGTCCCACGTTTGAGCAGATCATCGAAATTTCAAATATATTCAATACCAGCACAGACTATCTGCTCGGCAAATCTGACAGCGAAAATAACTATGTATACACCGATAACAAAACGTTACAGAATTTCTACGTCGACTTCGGCAGACTTTCCAAAGCAGAGCAGACTTTCATTGTAAAAAGCGTCCACGCCTACGTTGAAAGCAAATAACATCTACCGTTTTGAAAATCCTTTGTGAAAACTTTTCGTTTTTTGCAAAGGTATTTTCTTGGCGATATGATTAATATTGTTGATTGTTTTTAATAATGATTACCGAAAATCATCATAACGCTTAAATATGAATTTCTTTGTC
>USSJ01000045.1 GCA_900557285.1 uncultured Clostridia bacterium
TATTAAGCGTCGCGCCGCATCGGCTTCCCGCTTGGGAAAATCAGTTGTCTTTAAAGATCGTCGGCATCCTGCACGGGCTTTTCCCCGTCCGCAGGCGTCCCCGTATAACTTCCGTTGCTGTCATACGCCGAACGCATGGTCGACTTCTTTTTCTTCTTTACTTGCACGATTTGCACGCCTTGCTTGCTTTGCCGGTCGTCTTGTTCTGTGCAGACTTGCTGCTCTGTTTGCTCTGCGTGTTCTGCGTGTTCTGTGTGTTCTGTTCTTTGCTGTTTTTCATGTTTTTACTCCTTTATTCGTCAAAAGGTAAGGGAATTTCAACATAACCCTGCTTCGCTTTGCACAACGGGCAAATCTTCCACGCTTCTTTCGTCGTCGCGCGGTATCCGCACTGGCTGCACACCCACAGCGTAGGCTTGTTCCGTTTGTACAATACGCCGTCCTTGATCGCATTCGCAAGATATCGGAATACGATTTCATGATCCCGTTCCACACCTGCAACGCGCTCGTAAAGATCGGCTATGTCGTCGAATCCTTCTTCGCGCGCTTCCTTCGCAAAAGTCGGATAGATTTCGTCATGTTCCGATTTTTCTCCGTGCGCCGCAAACTCCAGACCCTCCGCCAGGGTTCCGAATTGAAAAGGATAGCCCGCATTCAACTCGATGTTCGCGCTGTTTCCCGCCTTCTGTATGAGCGTATCGTAAAAAGTTTTGGCATGATAAGTCTCATTCTTCGCGATCGTGCGGACTACGTCCGCAAGCACGGGATATTCTTCCGCGATCGCAAGTTTTGCGATCAGCTGATAACGCATCCCCGCCTGGCTTTCACCCGCAAACGAACGGGCAAGATTGGTGTACGTTTTTGTCTTTTTGAACTGCATGGCAATCCTCCTTACGCACTACAGTATGGACGATTGCCCATAACTTTATACAATCTTTTTTCTTTTTTTAAACAAAATCCTCGTTATAAAAATTCCCCGTAAACGCAAAGGGGAGCTGTTCGCATATAATTTTGCGAACAGCTCCCCTTGCATTTTCATGAAAAAGCATCCTGTTTAAAACAGGATGCCGTTTTTTAATTAAATAATTGTGCGATCCAGCTTCCGAGCGGAAATTTTTCGTTGACAAAATCCTGGAACGGATTTGCGCCGAAAATGTATTTGAATAAAAAGCATTCCGAACATACGTCGGACGCCGAGGAAACAGGCCCGAAATAAGGGACAAACGTACCCGCAAGTACGCCGATCGCCATTAAAACCGCCGCCGTGATCACGATCGCATACGCACCGCCCAAAATCCCGTCGATGATCTTAAACACGACATACTTGCGCAATCCTTTGAGAAGAACTTTCACGATCGCCATCACAATGATCACAATGATCCCCAGCCCGATACAGATGATCACCGTCTGCACAACCGAAGCGGCTTCCGCCGCGTCCAGCTTTACAGGCGAGTTTTCCCCGACTACGGATGCAAATAAACTTTCCAGTTTTGCCAAAAGCCCCGCATTCGTCAAAGAATTGTTCAGCGTCGGCAAAAGCAATATACATACCCCCGCCGTCAACGCAATATCCACCAGCCACCAAGCCTTATTCAGAAAACCTTTCCGGTATCCGAAAAAAAACATCAGCGCCAGAAACAATACAAAAATCACATCGATCACTATACTCATATTTTTCTCCAATGCAGCCGGCCCGCCGCGTCATGCCCGATCTTATTGCAATCCGCCGCTGTATTTTTCCTTACCCTTGTAAAACGCCAGGAATATGCCGCGCACAAAATTCGCGCCCGCTCCGACAAAGAATAATTTGGTCAGAGCACTGAATTGTCCTACCCAGCAAAGGACTCCGAAGATCGCCAGCGCCACAACAAAAGCAAACCAGGTAACAAACCTGTGCCATCCCTTGCAACGCACACGCCCGAACAGGCTGAACAGAAGCGGGAAATCCAGCACCAACAACAAAAAGTACAGCGGGATCCCGTACAACAAAACATAATAACAGATATTGAGGCAGATCGAAGATATGGTCTCGTTCCCGGCAAATGAATGCGTCCGCACGACATTATCCAAAAATCCGAGGAACGCCGCGTTCGAACTCTTGTTGACCAATGACTCGAACAAATGCTTCACCGCGTCAAATCCCGTGAACGAATAAGTTCCGCCGACCCACGCAACAAAAAACATTCCGATACTAAGACCGAGCAAAATCAAAGCAAAAACAGATATCACGATCCGGTTCGCGCTGCGCTTGCTCTTTGCTTTCTTTCCCGACTGTACGTTTGCGTTCGAAGCGGCCGCTGCGGGCGCACCGGTATAAACCGCCCCTGTCGGAGCCGCATACGGAGCCGCGTAGATCACGGCAGGCTGCACTGTCTGAACCGGCTGCTGGGTCGGCTGCTGCGTTTGCGGCGTCATTCCGTACTGCTGCACGCGCGCCGCCTGCATACGGTCGATCTCGCCGTGTAGAGCTTTCAGCTCGCCTTTCAGCTGCGCTACCTCCGATAAAAGTTCGAAACGCTCTTTCGTCGTGTCCGCCCGTCCCTGCTCCGTATGTACGCCTTCTGCCTCGGCTGTCTGCGCCGTATTCTGCACAGGCCGGGACGTTGCGATCTCGTTTTTGTACGCATTGAGATTGTTTTTCATTTTACTCAGCACGCTGTCCAGGTCTTCTTCAAAGAGATAACCGCAATGCGGGCAGCGGACTTTCGAATCATCCGTTTCCCTTCCGCAATTTTTACAGATCTTCACGCTATTTCTCCCTGTTCATCAATTTGCACAAAATATAGATATACAACATATTTACACAAATGTGCTTATATTTATTATAATCGCAGAAAGCGTTTTTGTCAATCGCAAAAACATAATCGCTCAACAAACCTTAGAGAAAAATTTTACCGGCCGCAAATTGCGGCCGGCACAGTTTCTCATTATTTTTTGTTAAAATTATCTTTCAGCGACACGATTTCCGAAAGCACGAGTTTTCCGCCTTCCGTACACTTTTTATAATATCCCGTGCGCATCAGCTGGAAAGGTGTGCCGTCCGGCGCCTGCGCCAGATACGGTTCTGCCTTCGCCTGCAAAATTTTCTCGCTTTCCGGATTCATGCGCTCGGAAAAATCCTGTCCCGCATAATCCGCGTCGCGCAGAAGGCTCTCGTACTGCCTTACTTCCGCATCCGCACAGGTATCCGCATTCACCCAGTGGATCACGCCCTTTACCTTGATCCCGCTCGTATCGTTCCCGCTGTGGCTTTCCGGAACGTATGAACACAAAACTTCGGTAACGTTCCCCTCTTTATCCGTCAAAACGTCGTCGCAGCGCACGATATATGCGTTCTTTAAACGAACGTATCCGCCCTTTTTCAGACGGAAATATTTCGGCGGAGGATCGAGCGAAAAATCCGTGCTTTCGATATACAGATGCTTGCCGAATTTCCCTTTGCGCGTGCCTGCCGTTTGGTCCGTCTGGTTGATATCGAAATCCAGCTCTTCCTCTCCTTCATAATTCGTGATCGTAAGTTTGAGCGGCGAAAGGACTGCCATGGCACGTTCCGCATGCGCGTTCAGGTATTCGCGCACGCACGCTTCGAAATAGGAATATTCACACTCGGAATTCGCTTTCGCTATGCCGATTCTGGAACAGAAATCGCGAACCGCCGCCGCAGGAATACCGCGGTTGCGAAGTCCCGAAAGCGTAGGCATGCGCGGATCGTCCCACCCGTGTACAAGCCCCTCTTCCACTAATTTTTTCAGGTAACGTTTGCTCATCACGGTGTTCGTGATGTTTAGGCGCGCAAATTCGATCTGCCGCGGCTTGGGTGAAAATCCCAGCGTCAGCCCTACCCAGTCGTACAGAGGACGGTGATCTTCAAATTCCAGCGTGCACAGGGAATGCGTAACTCCCTGCAAGTAATCGCAGATCGGGTGCGCGTAGTCGTACATCGGATAGATACACCATTTATCGCCCGTGCGGTGATGCGTCGCGTGCAGAATACGATAAATGACAGGGTCGCGCAGATTCACGTTAGGCGAAGCCATGTCGATCTTCGCACGCAGGCATTTTTCTCCGTCCTTATACTTTCCTTCCTTCATTTCGGTAAACAGCTTCAGGTTTTCTTCCACCGAGCGGTTCCTGTACGGGCTTTCCACTCCCGGTTCCGTCAGCGTGCCGCGCGTGTTTTTGATCTCTTCCGCGGAAAGGTCGCAGACAAACGCTTTTCCTTCCCGGATGAGCCGAAGCGCAAACTCATATATCGTATCGAAAAAATCGGAGGCATAGCACTCGCGCGCCCACTCATAACCCAGCCAACGGATGTCCGCACGGATCGCGTCCACAAATTCCGTCTTTTCTTTGGACGGGTTGGTATCGTCAAAAAATAAATTGCATTTGCCGTGGTATTTGAGTGCCGTGCCGAAATTCACGTACATGCTCTTTGCGTGCCCGATGTGCAGATACCCGTTCGGTTCGGGCGGGAAACGCGTCTGGATCGAAGTTACCTTTCCGTTCTCCAGATCTTCGTTGATAAATTGCTCGATAAAATTCGTTGCCTCGGGAATGTTCTTGTTCGTTTCTTCCATATTAAACTCCAAAATTGCTTTAAAAACGCAGGACGTACTGCGTTTTTTTATACAAACTCACTGACTGCACGCTTCGGCGCGCAAGTTCCGGCCGCAGCAAAATCTTTGCTGCGGAAATTCCATGCTTCTTGGAATGCGTTCCGTCCTTTAGGACAGACCCACCGTTTCGCCCTTTTCGTCTATATCGATATGCTCCGCCGCAGGATGTTTTCCGAGCCCAGGCATCAGCATGATGTTTCCCGCCACCGCAACCACGAATTCCGCACCGCCTTTCACGATGATATCGCGCACGTGGACTTTGAATCCGCTCGGGCGCGCCAGCAATTTCGCGTCGTCGGACAGCGAATACTGCGTTTTTGCAATGATCACGGGCATTTTACCGTAACCGCGCTTCTCCGCTTCCGCAATCTTTTCTTCCGCGACCTCCGAAAACGTAACGCCGTCTCCGCCGTAAACATTTTTTACGATATCCTCGATCTTCTTGCGGATCGGGTCGTTCAGATCATACGAATAATGCAATTCACTCTTTTGCTCCGCCGCGGCGCATACCGCCTTCGCCAGTTCTTCGCCGCCCTCGCCGCCTTTGAGGAATACATCCGTGAACACCGCTTTCGCGCCCGCCTTTTCCACGCCGCGCATGACCGCTTCGATCTCCGCAGGCGTGTCCGTTGCGAAACGGTTCATCGCCACAACGACAGGTTTTTTGTATACCGTACGCATATTTTCGATATGCTTGAACAAATTCGGCATGCCTTTTTCCAGTGCCGCAAGATCTTCTTTCGAAAGGTCTGCCTTGTCCGCGCCGCCGTGCAGTTTCAGCGCTTTCACCGTCGCCACGATCACGACGCAATCGGGTTGGATCCCCGCCACGCGGCATTTCGTATCCAAAAATTTCTCCGCACCCAGATCCGCACCGAACCCTGCCTCCGTAACGACCCAGTCCGCCAAAGAAAGCGCCGTATACGTCGCCAGAATACTGTTACAGCCGTGCGCAATGTTCGCAAACGGCCCGCCGTGCACGATCGCAGGCGTCCCCTCCAGCGTCTGAACGAGATTCGGCTTGATCGCGTCTTTCAACAGCACCGTCATCGCGCCTTCCGCTTTCAGATCGCGCGCATATACATACTCGCCCTTGCGGTTTTCCCCGACAATGATATTCCCGATACGGCGTTTCAGATCCTTGATCGACGTCGCCAGGCAAAGGATCGCCATGATCTCGGAAGCCGCCGTGATCTCAAAATGCTCTTCACGCTCCACGCCCTCGCCTTTCTGCCCGACCGTGATGTTGCGCAGCGCACGGTCGTTCATGTCCAGACAGCGCCTGAAATAAATCTTTTCGGGATCGATGTCCAGCTCGTTCCCGCGGAAAATATGGTTGTCCAGCATCGCACACAGCAGATTGTTCGCCGCCGTGATCGCGTGCAGATCGCCCGTGAAATGCAGATTGATGTCTTCCATCGGTACCACCTGGGCATATCCGCCGCCTGCCGCTCCGCCTTTGATCCCGAAAACGGGTCCGAGCGACGGTTCACGCAGCGCCAGGCAGACTTTCTTCCCCAGACGCGCCATTCCGTCGGCAAGTCCGATGGAAACCGTCGTCTTGCCTTCGCCCGACGCCGTCGGATTGATCGCCGTAACCAAAATCAGCTTTCCTTTCCGCTTGGAAAAATCGACCGAAAGTTTCGCCTTGTACTTGCCGTACCGCTCCATACTGTCTTCGTCTACGCCCAGTTTCGCCGCTATTTCTCCGATATCACGCATTTTACAGCGCTTTGCAATCTCAATATCGCTCAACATTCCGTTCTCCTCCATTCTTTCTGTACTTTCTCTGCCTCAGGCGCAATTTGCCGTATAAAAATCAAATCCGTTTTCATCCCGCCGCTCAATGTCCGCAATCGTGCGGCAGACGCAGCGTTTCATATCCTGCCACATAATATTCGCCCTGCCGTTCAAACCCGAACCGCAAGAGATCCGTTCCCCAGACGTCTCGCGTCCTGACCGTCTTCACAAAATCATTCATGCATTTATTGACCAGCGTACGCAGCATCAATTCTTTCTGCGTGCAGGCCGCATCCAAAACGAGTTCCCCGTCCTTCATGCCGCCGCCGTACACGCCCTGCCCGTCCGACAGCTCATAATAAAACGCATAACCATCTTTTTTTCTGCATAATACGGATAACATAAGCACATTATAACACAAATTCTTGCGAAACGCAAAAAAACTTGTGCTCACAGACCAAATTGTGGTATAATTTTTTTACATCGGCATGCCTGTCCCCGCACGGACACGGATAAGCCGGCAAAATACACCGATCGGAGAACATACCCTATGGATGCTGCCATCTTACAGGCACTTGAAAAAATTCGCTGTCCGTTCCTGGACGTATTCTTTTCTGTCTTTACCGCACTCGGCGAAGAGTTTGTCATCGCGGCGATCATTGCCGTCGTTTATATCTGCTTTTCCAAACGCATCGGAGAACAGGCACTCGTTACGGTCATGACCGCCAGCAGCATAACCACCGGCGTCAAAAGCGCCGTGCGCAGGCTTCGCCCCTTCGTTGCCGGGACCGTGGATAAAGTAAACGTCGACAATTTCGTCGTATCCACTGCCGATCTTGATCCGGACATGAGTTTTCCCAGCGGACACGCCACTGCAACGAGCAGCTTTTTCACCACGCTTGCCATCCGTATCCGCAAACCGCTCGCCATTGTCCTGAGCGCCCTGTTCGTAATTCTGGTCATGCTCTCGCGCCTGTATCTGGGAGTACATTATCCGACCGACGTGCTCACAGGCCTTGCGATCGGCGTTGCCTGCGCTTTCTTATGGAATCTTGTCTATGCCAAATGGTACAATGCACGCCTGTATATCTATCTTGCGATCGCAGTTCTGACCATCCCGCTCCTGTTTATCGAGCGCACGGCAACGCATTCCATGTTTCAGATCTCCGCGATCACTCTCGCGACCGCCGCAGGACTTTGGATCGAAGACAAATTTATCCGTTTCGAAGATACGAAAAACTGGCTGCACAGATTGTTCCGTCTGATCGTCATCGGAGTGGTTGCCCTGATTCCGTTTGTTCCGATGCAGTTTCTTCTGCCTGACAATAATTGGTTTGATTTTCTGAAATATTTCGTCACACTTTTTCTCGCAATGACGGCGGCTCCTTACCTGTTCGTGAAGTTAAAAATATAAATAGTATGCGAAGGCATATGCAATCCGTTGACTTTACTTTGCAAAACAAGTAAAATAATAAAGAAATTTTTGGTATTGAGGTACATCATGACAGATAAACACGCAGTAACGATGGATAAGATCGTAAACCTTTGCAAAACACGCGGGATCATTTTCCCCGGCAGCGAAATTTACGGCGGAATGGGAAACACCTGGGATTACGGCCCCGTGGGCGTGGAGATCAAGAACAACGTCAAGCGCGCCTGGTGGAAGAAATTCGTTCAGGAAAGCCCCACCAATGTCGGGCTGGACAGCGCCATCCTGATGAACCGGGAAGTATGGGTCGCCT
>USSJ01000046.1 GCA_900557285.1 uncultured Clostridia bacterium
GCCAATAAAATATAGTGTATATTTTCAGCCTCTATAATGTAGTTTGCTTCTTCGTAATTTAAATCAAAATTGATATTGTGGCGAAATTCAATACAGTTTCACTGTCACCCGATCGGAAATTCCCTGCGGGATCAGGCAATATTTGTCCGTATAATCCTTCCCGTCCTGCACAAATATTTCCGGCCCGTACCCCCCGCATAAAATCGGAGCATAATGAAGCGGCCCGAATGTGTTCCGACGCGTCAGGGAGACTTCGATCTTCAATTCTCCCTTGCAATCGAACGTCCTGCTCTCGTAGGGCGCAAACGCGACGTATTCGGAATATTTTGCCGACCGGACTTTGCTCACGGCGCCGCAGCAATCTTCCAGTTTCACCTTCAGCCGCTCGTTGCAAATTCCCGTATGATAGCAAATTTTTCCACTGTAAAACGGCAATCCCTGGTATGTAATATCCCCCGTCTTCAGCTTTTCGGGAAGCGCACGGATCCATGTTTTCTTCCCTTCCAGACCGACCCCGAAATTTCCGATAATATATGCGCACTCCAGATTCAGCCCTGCATCAAACTCCGCCGTCATTTCGATCGTATTCTTACCCGCTTTCAAAAGTTCACGGGGTAGTTCGATCTCGTCAAAACACTTATCGATCCAGTGTCCCTTCACATTCTTTTCCAGCTTTTTACGATTGACGCGGATCTCCCAACGCTCGCTTTGCTCCATCACCAAACGGTAATCCGTTTCCGGCAAAACCTCCGCACGGAATGAATAACGCAAACGGATGGTATGCCTGCCCGTTTCGTCTTTCGAAATACCGTATTTTTCCCGATACCACGGTTGAATCATATCCCCGCCGCGCAACGGCATCTTCAGACTGCTACGCACCATGCGGTCAATACGGAGAATTTCATAAGTCTTTCCGTCCGTCACGCCGTCCAGCGTATACGCCGCAAAGTCCAACGGCAATACATTCCGCTCCGACAACTCGTATTCCATCTCTCCGCCAAGAACGACTTCGCCCTTCGCTTCTTCCTCTTTTGCGATCTTCGCGCAAGTCTCCTGCCGCATCAGACGGAATACCCTGCATTCGCCCGGCTCAAAACAGATCGGAATACTTTCCGCATTTTCTGCGATCCCGCTCTTCTTTCCGTCTTCAAGGCGGATCTCATCCACATTGTACGCCCGGTCAAACTGCAGCGTGAGCCCTTCTTTTTTCGCATCGCGGTCGGTGTTCAGGCAAACGGCATAATACCCGTCTTTGACCTTCCTGACCGCCGTCAGAATCTCAGAAGAGTCAATTTTTATTTTCCGATATCCGTCCAGACTCTTTAAAACGGCGTCACGCTCAAAAGAAATCTGCTCGCTCCCCCGCAATCCGTCTTCCGGGAACAAAGCCGCCGCATCCATATAAACAGGAGCCTGCCCCGCCACGATCACTCTGCCGCCCGCTTTTGTAAATTTTTTCAAAATTTCCGCCGTCGTGGAACGGATCGTCCGCATTCCGCAAACCACCACGCAGCTGTATTCCGATTTCCTGAATTTCAGTTTTACACTTTCACCATCCGTTACGACCTTCGCATACCGCGAAAGCATTTCCTCGTCGCCGTAATCAAAATCTACCTGCCCCGTCGTCAGTATGCCGAACAGCTTGCCGTAATCCTCTTCCAGCCGCTTTGCCGCTTCGACCTGAAGATCAAACAAATTCTTCTCCCAGCCGACTCTCGGATAAAGCCATGCGCTTTCCACCGGATTTAAGACCAATACCTCACACTGCGGCTTTCCCTTATCCAGAATCTCCCCTAAGCGTGCAAAATAATCTTCAATATACTTATAATCCTCATACCATCCCGACTGATAGAAAATACTTGCCGGATAGTCGCGCTTTGCTTCGCCCTCCATTGTGTACCAGCTCAGATGATGACACCGCAGATTGATCCCCAACAGCGCCTGCCATACCCCGACATCCCGATGCGATCGAAAATTGAATTGCCAGCCCGTGCATCCGTAAAGCTCGCTCAGAACAAACTTCTTTCCCATCTGCCGCGCCACCGACTGTACCTGTTTCGCGACCCAATACGCACGATTCCCTTCCGTCAGAATATCCACGCCCGGATAATCCATATGCTCATAAAACCGCTGCACGCTGCCTTGGAACAGTGTCTGGATCGCCAGGCTGTCTTCGTGCAGTATATGCCCCGTAAAGATCAATTTATTCTTCAGACACCATTCATGATACGGCTTTGCGAAGTTCTCAAGAAAAAGCTGCTGCGTACTTTCTATATAATAATACATGGTTCGGTTGATTTCACTGTCCGCACGCTTATAAAACAGCTCCGGCAGCTTTTCCGACAGCTTTTCCCCCGTGATTTTCCGATACCGCCCGTAAAGTTCATAACTGTACGGCAGCATCTGCAATTTGTTCGCATTGTCGATTCCGAAACCGTTCAGAATAGCCCCCCGATGCGGTTCGTCCGTAAATATGCCCAATATTGTTTTTCCAAACATATCCCCGCATTTTTTACGGTATTTTTCGTGCGTCGCGTTCAGGAAAGCGTCCGTTGCCTTCCGATTCATCGTATCAAGATAAGTGTAACCGTTGTAGAACGGGGCATTTTTCATATGCTCGATCAGAAATTTCTTTGCTACATACCCCTCTTTGCATTCCGAATCCTCCCGGATCGGATAATAATCCAGCATCTCTCCGCTTTCATTCAGACGAATCGCAAACCTGCCCAGTTCCCCTGCAATATGCACTTCCCGCTCCGGCTCCGCGCCTGCATCATACATCGAAATAAACTTCAGCTGAAATTCCAGCGTCTTTGTAACTTCTCCGCCCGCCGTACCCGACGGCCACCTGTCTTCATCGTACAGCCATGCGCTCATGCCCAGCTTTTTCGCTTCCTGCGCCGCCGCCGTTACGATCTCGAACCACTCCTGCCCCAGATATTCCGTTTCCAAACCCGTCCTGCTGTGCATGAAAAAACCGCCGAAGCCCATATCTTTCATGATATGTACCTGGCGTATGATCTCTTCCTTGTCCAATTTACCGTTCCAGCACCAGAAAGGCTTCCCTCGATATTGATCCAACAAATTAGTTACCCCTTTTTACTGTTCTGAGAAAAATTTCCCACATCTTCTATTTTACTCACCTTTTTCTAAAATGCAAACATTTTTCTGATTTTTATCCACATTTTTTCTGCTTGTACGTTGATCGATCTTCCGCACTCTCCCCTTGTCGCCGCCAAGCCCTATAAAATTTGCCGCCGCAGGCGAAAGATTTCGCCTGCGGCCTGAAAAACGCTTTGACTTGCCCCCCTTCGGCTCTGCCGAAGGACGATAAAATCGCTTTATTGTCGTTTTGAATTTTGTTCCGAGCGCCCGTACCCGCACAAGGCACTACACAACATCAGATACCGTAACGCTCACGGATATTTTTGCGGCTGATCCGCAAAGCCTCGAAAGGATCCGTTCCGTAACATTCGTCCTGTTCCACCGCCGCAAAACATACCCCTGTTTGCTCTGCCGTCTTCAGAATGGAGTCGTAATCCATATTCCCGCAATAAATTTCCGCAAATCTTCTTTCGCCGCTTCCCCCGTCTATTTTCATGTCCTTCAGATGGATGACCCGAATACGGTCTGCATGCTCTGTCAAAAAATTTTCAGGCGACAGACCCGCAAACTGCAGCCAATACACATCCGGCAACAAGCCGAATTCTTCCGGCGAGGTTTGCTCCAGATAATAGTCCAGGACACGCTGCCCGTTTTCCATGCGCGCAAATTCCATAAAGTGATTGTGATATACAAACTGCAAGCCGCTGTCATACAGCTTTTTCGCCGCCGGAACGATGCGCTTTAAAAATCCTTCCGCTTCCTCCGTCGTCTTCGCCGCATAATAGCCAAGACCGACATACGGTATCCCCAGCAATTTGTGCTCCGCAATCACATTTTCCGTATCGTCCGCGATCCGTTCAAACGGAGTATGCGTCACGCAGGCGCGCAGTCCGTTTTTCTCCAATTCGCCGCGCAAAAATTCAGGACGGCATTTGCCGAATGCGGAAATCTGCACCCAATCGTATCCGATCTCCTTTATCTTCCGCAACGTTTCCGCTATATCTTTTTCCGTCTGCGTCTTTGCCCTTACCGTATACAACTGCGCCGCGATCTCCATTGCCGCTTCCTCCTGTCACGAAATTTTGCTTTTCCCCTGAAAGCTGTAACCTCTTTTATTATATCAAATATTTTTTTTAATACAATTTCCCGTTTTGCTGATATATATTGCTTTTTCTGCTTTCATTTGATATAATATTCCTATGTTAAACCAAATCCGTTTCAACAAAATTCATTTTTCTCATAACTTCACGCAAAACAACGAGGAAAGCGATTTCTTCAATCATCACCATACCGACTGCGAAATCCTGTACATAACCAAAGGCTGCGGAACATTTCTGATCGAGGATGTTTCCTATGAATTTACGGAAAACACGATCTTTTTCATCCCGCCCGGAAAATATCACGTCCTGAAAACGCCGCCTCTGAAATATTACGATCGGTTTGTCATCAATTTCCCCAGCGAAATGATCCCCCGCTGCATCGCGAATCCTGACAGTTTCTGCAAAAAAACGGACAGCTCCATTTTCGAACTTTTTCACAAATTCGATTCCTATACCAAGGTTTATCCGTCCGATCCGCTCTACACGCTGCTCGTTTCTTTTCTGAGCGAACTGCTCATCGTTCTCTACTACGATACGCAGAATTCCGATTTTTCACCGATGGAAATGCCCAAAATCGTAACCGGAGCCATCGCGTTCATCGGAGAAAATCTGGACGCCCCCCTCAGCACAAAAGATATTGCCGCCAAACTCTTTGTTTCGCAAAGCTATCTGCAGCACATCTTCACGAAAACCATGAACATCAGCATCATGCATTACGTCCGCATCAAAAAAATGTACCGCGCCAGAGAATACCTTTTGCGAGGCTTCCAGCCCGTTCAGGTCGCGCAGCTCATGAAATTCAACGACTACCCCACTTTCTATAAAAGCTATCGCGCAGTCTTCCATTCCTCCCCCTCCTCCGCAACAAAATCAAAATAATCTTTAGAAAATCCGCACCTTCAAAACTGTTCGTTTGTCACGGATTTTCATACACGTCCCAGTCAAAACAAAACGCCGCGGCAGAATTGCCGCAGCGTTTTGATCCTTTCCGTAAACGCAGATTTTCTTCATTTGCGCCCTTTTCTCTTTTTACTTTATTTCTTTGCGGAAATATCTTCCGGCTTTTCCGCTTCCGCTCCTTCTTTTGAGGTTTCCGACGCGATTTCATCCAATTCAATATCTGCCGTCGAAGGAGCAAGACTGGTGATCACCTTGTCTTCCGCTTCTTCCTGCTCTTTGGTCGGCTCTTTCGTGTTCGGAATGATCAGGTTCAAAAGGATCGCCAACACGGTTGCAATCGCAAGCGGCGAAATTTCGACCTGCCCGATCATCACTTTGTAAACCGTGTCACCCGTTACATCTCCGATCAGGCTCATCGCTCCCATACCTAATCCGACTGCCAATGTGACCGATACGACGATCAGATTCTTAGTGTTGTTAAAATCAACTTTTGAATCCACAAGGGTACGAAGACCAGAAGCTGAAATCATTCCATACAGAATAATCGAAGCGCCTCCGATAACAGGTCCCGGAATCGTTGCAAGAAAATCGGCAAAAACAGTAAACATACCAAAAATCACCGCAAGGCATGCCGCAAAGAAAATATTACGCGGATTGTAATTTTTCGTGATCGCAAGTACTGCCGTATTTTCTCCGTACGTCGTGTTTGCAGGGCCGCCCAAAAGTCCGCTGACCGCCGTCGCAATACCGTCGCCCAGAACCGTACGATGCAGGCCGGGATCGACCATGAAGTCTTTACCGCATACCGTGCTGTTCGCACTGATATCGCCCAGATGTTCCATGAACGTAACGATTGCAAGAGGTACGATCATCAGGATCGCCGACACGAGCGTCGTGCCGAACGTCGGCGACGAGAACCCGAGATAGAAGGAGAATTCTTCGCCGATATGCTGGAACAACACGATCCTTCCTGCGCTGAATGCGAGCGATCCGTCAAAATGACTGAATACGTTGTTTTCCTGCACAATATAACTGAGCAGACTGCCGCCCGGCACAAGGCTGATAATAAATGCATAAACATATCCTACGCCAAAACCAAGCAAAATAGGAATAACCTTCAGGAAAGACTTCGGTTTCGCGTATGCGTTGACCAAAATCATGGTCAGCGCAGTAACAATTGCCGTCGTCCACGATTTCCAGAGCGCTACTGTACGTATTCCGTTGTTAATACCGAAAGAAATAATGTTGCTCTGGAACGCTTTCGGGGCGAGGATCATACCGATGATCAGTACGACAGGCCCGACCACGATCGCAGGAAACAGTCTCTTGATCTTATGCACGCCGACATACTTGATCACGATCGCAAAAATCACATACACGAGCCCTGCCAGTACCAACGATATCGCAACCGCTGCCATCGCTTCCCGCCATGCCGCTCCGTATTTCTCTTTGTCAGAACCTACAACCGCTATCAGCGCAGGCAAAAACGCAAAGCTCGAACCCAAAAACACGGGTACTTTCTTCTGCGCAATGAAATAGAATATGATCGTTCCGACACCCGCGGCGATCATCGCCATTGCAATGCTCATGTTCGCAAGAATAGGCACCGTGATGGTCGCGCCTAACATCGCAAACATATGCTGAAAACTCAGCGCCGCATCTTTCGCCGTCAGCGGCAGTTTTCTGCTGTTGGACATAATTTCCTCCTGTTCCCTTTTCTTCTTTCGCTCTCCGGCTTAACTTCCGCCTGCCGGCCCGCTATCTTATTCATTTTACTATAAACGCCAGCGAATTGCAATCGATTCGCATTGCCTTTCCCCATTTTCATCACATTATTTTCACATTTCCCGCTCATCCGCCCGCTTTGCCCGTCTTCCCGCGTTTTGACGTCAGATCATAACTCAGTCTGATCAGATTCCGGATCTCCTCCTCCGGAACATCCGAACCTATCCTGACCGTGATCCAATGCGATTTGTTCATGTGATACGCAGGCAATATCCCTTTATAATTCTGCCGCAATATCTCCGACAGCTGAGGCGGACATTTCAGATTCAGACAAAATTCATCCTCCGCCCCGCCAATGTACTTCTTCGGCACTTTCAGCCATAACCCGAACCACCGCCGCGTCTTTTCATGACGGAATACCTGCGTTTCAAAATCTTCTTCAAAAGGACAGTCCGCCGTGACTTCCCCCAACTCCTTTATCCATTCTTTCAGCTCTTTCTCTTCCATGGCTCCATTATACCGCATCCCTTTCCATTAATCAACACTTTTTTAAAATCAGTCGAACTTTATAAAATTAACGGACAAGTGTTGATTTTTCCATCCGTTTGTGTTAAAATTAAGTTAACGATATCATATAAGGAGAATATGTATATGGCTAAAAAATCGAAAATCAAGTACTACATTCCGGGCGCAATTGCTCTGCTTTTCGGAATCGCAGCATTCTGCATGATGTTCCTGGATGCGGTATCTTACGTCGGAAAAATCGGGGGCTCCACAATCTCTATTTCGGGCATGGATCTCGCTTTCGGCAGTAAAAATACGGATATACCCGGCGTTACCATCGATGTCCTTCAGTTCAATATCATGGTAACACTTGCGTATTTCCTGCCCCTGCTGGGAGGCATCATTTCCCTGATCACCAGCAAAAGCTTTATCGGTAAAATCATCGCTACGGCTTGCTTCGTCGTCGGCGCGGTCTTCCTCTTCAGCACGACCGGATTCACCGCCATCAGCTTCGGATCGGATACGAAAGACGCACTCTTGCTTCTTTTCAATGAAAAACTTGCGATCGGCTCCATCATCGGCGGCGTTCTCGCCATCATCGGCGCTGTGGTCAGCTTCTTCAAAGGCTCCATTGCAAAAATGATCAACTGATCAATATTTCCGGCCGGCAAAGCCTTATGCTTTGCCGGCTCTTTTATTTGT
>USSJ01000047.1 GCA_900557285.1 uncultured Clostridia bacterium
AGTTTTTCCCGAACGCTACGATCGTCTCAAACGAACGATCCCTCGCCCCGCACTTGCGCATCAGATATTCGAGATAACCCGCCGTCTCGTTTTCCGTCATGCCCTCCTTTAATTCTCCCAAAAGCATTCCGTATGCACGCTCGGCTATCTCGCACGCCTGAGAAATCTTCTCCAGCTCCTCTTCATCCTTGACAGACATCGCCGCCGTAAATGCAGAAGTACTGTCCGTAAGTTTAAACTTGCGGCGCAATTTCTCATATTCCGGCTGGGTAAGCCGCTCCAGCGGCACCGCCAGCTTTTTAACCTTTTTGCTCTTTATATAATCGAGTACGGTATCCTCGTTTTTGGCTATCATCACGCCGATAAATTCATGTTTCAGCGCTTCCTTCGCGCCTTCCGCATACCGCGGATCTGTGAAAAACACACTTTCCTGCGCGTCAGTATAGACAAACCCGAAGCTGCTTTCAAACCCCGTCAGGTACGCCCGCAAATCCGCCGCACCCGTCAGCATTCCCTCCGCCTTTATACCGCGAAATATTTTTTTCGTCTTGTCCATAGAAATATTGTACCAAATT
The DNA here is from genome assembly GCA_900557285.1 of uncultured Clostridia bacterium. Taxonomy (GTDB): domain Bacteria; phylum Bacillota; class Clostridia; order Christensenellales; family Borkfalkiaceae; genus Borkfalkia. Next base: position 576 of record USSJ01000047.1, read on the forward strand.
TTCTGCTATAAGTCAATTTTTCCCGATATATTTTTAACGAATATTTCTCAGCCTTCCCGTCAAACGCTCTCGTAGATCCGCTTCATCGCCAGTGCGTCTTCCGCCTGCGTACCCGCCGATTCGCTGACTATATACGGCTCCAGCTTCAGCTCCTTGAGCGCAGCCGCCAAAGGCGCAAATTCCGGCCCGTAGATCGTATCCTCCAGCGTAAGATGCCGCACTTCTCCTTTCTCCGAATACTGTATCTTGGAAAAATGAACGTGAAAATGCTTCACCCGCTCATACCCCAGTTCCGAAATCATGTATTCTAAGCGGCTCTTATAATCCTCAACCGTCTTCAGGCTGCCCTGTTCGCGCGCGTTCAGATGCCCGAAATCCACCGCCGGCAAATATACGGGATCGATCCTGCAAAACCGTACGATCTCTTCCAGCGTCCCGATCTGCGCGATTTTCCCCATCGTCTCCGGACAAAAATACAGATCGTTCAGCCCCGCCTCATAGATCCTGTCCCGCAAAACTTTCAGCCGCTCCTCCGTCAGAGAAACCGCCGCTTCCCTTTCCATTTTTCCTTGCGTCGCACTGTGAAAAACACAGCGCTTTCCGCCCATCAGCTTTAATACCCTGCCGCTTTCCAAAACATAATTGTAGGATTTTTCCGCATTCTCCTCTTCCGGATTTGCAAAATTAATATAGTACGGCGCGTGCACGCTGATCTCGATTCCCTGCTCTTTGAACGCCTGTCCGATCGATACCGCTTTTGCATCCGTCATGCGTACTCCGCGCCCGAATGAGTATTCAAAACAGTCCAGCCCCATGTCTTTCACAAACTTCGCCGACTCTTCCGTGTGCGAATACCCTTGCGCATAAAACGATTCACTGTTGCCGCTCGGCCCGAATTGTATCATCGTATCCTCTCCAAATCTCTGTTTAATTGCGCGGAAAGCTCTTCCGCATTGTCAAATTTGCGGATGTCCCGCAGGAAAAAATCAAATTCGACTTTCAGCTCTTTCCCGTACAGATCTCCGCGATATCCGTCAAAATAAATTTCCAAAACCACCCTCGAATCATCAAACGTCGGCCTCGCCCCATAGTTCGCTATGCCGCGGTATTCCTTGCCGTCCAGCATTGCCCGCACCGCATAGACCCCACGCTTCAACGGGTACTTTTCCCCGTTGATATGCAGGTTCGCCGTCGGAAATCCGAGCCGCCTTCCCACATGCCGCCCTTCCGTCGATACCTGCCCGCATATGAAATACCTTTCGCCCAGCAACGCGCAAAGCTTCTCCATTTCCCCTTCGTCCAGATATCGCTTCGCCATCGTCGCCGCCGCTTTCTCTCCGTCAAACCCTATAAGTTTTTCAACAAAAACATTAATATTGTTTAAATTTGAATATTCGCGCAGCTTCTGAACATCGCCCGCCGCGTCTTTCCCGAACGTAAAATCTTCGCCGCACACAAAAGCACGGACATGGACATTCAGCACGGTATGATCCAAAAATTCCTGCCACGAGGTTGAACGGAATTCCTCGTTGAAAGGTGCCGCATAGACAAAATCCAACCCTAAGCCTTCAAAAATACGGATACGCTCGTCAAAAAGAAAAATCTGCCCGCCGCTCTTGGAATCATAAAACGTCATGATCCCGACCGCCCAACCGTGTTCCGCCGCCGTTTTTTTCGCTTTTGCGATCAGCGCCCTGTGCCCGACATGAACGCCGTCAAAATACCCCAGCAATAACACGCAGGGCTCTTTCCATCTTCCCGTCCTGTAATCTACTGTCTGCATACCTGCCTCAAATCAGCTTCACTTTCGCGCGGATCTGACCTCTTTCCGCCTTCGCGATCCCGTAAAAATCATCGTCAAAATAAAGTTTATATTCTCCGTCTCCGCCCTGAAACTCCAGCGACAGGCCGTTCCGAAGCTTTAACGCTTCTTTTCCGTCAAAATCCACGGACGGCATATCAAACACAAGATCCGGCGCAATCAGGCGCTCTTCCCAGTTTTCCGTCAGCTCTTCGGGAGAAACAGAGTTCTCCAGCGTGAAATACCCGCTCTTTTCCCTTACCAGAGAAGTCATCACCGCAACCGTCCCGCAAGCCCGCGCGATATCCCGCGCCAACGATCTTATATACGTTCCGCCGCCGCACGCGATACAAAATTCAAAAGCATCCTCCGACACGCGCTCGGTCAGGACAACCTTCGAAATGCGCACCCTCTTTGCCGCCAGCTTCACTTCTTTCCCCTGCCGCGCCAGTTGATACGCACGAACGCCGTTGACGCTCTTCGCACTGTACGACGGCGGTACTTGTTCTATTTCACCGACAAAAAGATGAAGTTTGTCGTTTATTTCCCTTTCATTCGGAACTTTTTTCCCCGATTGCAAGAGCATACCCGTTGCATCGAGCGTGTCGGTCTCCTCTCCGAACCGAAAAACAGCGCGATAGATCTTTTCTTTGTTTAAAAGATAATCGAAAAGCCTGGACGCGTTGCCTACCGCCACCGGCAAAACGCCGCTCGCCATCGGGTCAAGCGTCCCCATATGGCCGCACGGCATGTGCGTAAGCCGCTTGACTTTCGCCACCGCCGCCGCACTGGAAATCCCCGAAGGCTTATTCAGATTGATAAATCCGCTACTGCTTTTTAAATTCTCCACCGGTCTTCTCTCCTGCCCGATCCTTATCCGTACGGCACCTTTATCCGCGCCGTTCTTCCGCTTTTCGCTATAAAAACGCGCCGCATTTGCGCGGCGCTTTCCGTTCGTTTAGTCGATCAGATGCTGCCGGATCGTATAACAGAGCTTATCGACCACTTCTTCCAGGCATCCCGAAATCATACAGCCGCTGGCAAGTATATGTCCGCCGCCGCCGTATACGGCCGCCACCGCATTCACATCCGTCTTCCCTTTGCTGCGCAAAGAGATCTTGAATCGGTTGTCCGCCGTTTCCAACAGGCATACCGCTACTTCCACGCCGTCCACCGACAGCGGAAAATCTATAAAGCCTTCCGTCACGTCCGACGTCGCATCGGCCGCTTTCAACTGTTCGCGCGTAACGCATATAAACGCGATCCGTCCGTCCGCAAAATAGCGTATATGGCTCATCGTGCGGCCGAACAGCAATGCTCTCGCCGCCGATTGTTTCTTGAACATGTTGTACTGCACCGCATTGATATCCGCTCCGCACGAAACAAGCTTCGCCGCCGCCAGAAACGTGCTCTCCGTAACGTTTTTATGCGCAAAATTTCCCGTATCCGAACTTAATCCCAAAAGGAAATAATTTGCCGTACGCGCATCCATCGAATCCGTCAGATACGACGCAAGTTCCGTCATGATCTCACAGGTCGCCGCACGTTCCTCGACAAACCAATAATCCCCGTAACGGGAATTGGATATATGATGGTCTATATTGAATTTCGGCTTCTTCGCCCGCTCGAATTCATCGCCGAGCGCTCCCAAACGGTGAATCTCACTCGAATCCACCGCAATATACGCCTGCGACTGCGGATCCGCCTCCGCCCCGATCTTGTCCATGCCTTCCAAAAAATAAAACTTGGACGGCACCGGACTTTCACATACGACCGTGACTTTCGCTCCGTTTTTCTCCAACAGGCACTTAAGCCCCATCGCCGCGCCCAACGTATCCCCGTCCGGGCGCATATGACAGAAAATCGTCGCGCTTTTCAGTTGTTTCAGCTTCTGCGCTATCTCTTTTAACGTCAATTCTTCTCTCTCCGTATCGCACCGTTCCGTGCGTATCTCTTTTTGCCTTATTTTCCTTGAAACGGGAAAAAGGGCATACTATTTCTGCCCCTCTTCTTTATGGATCTCTTTGATGATACGGTCGATCTTATCCCCGTATTCCATTGTGCCGTCCCGCAAGAAATGCAGTTCCGGAACCGTGCGCATCTGCATCATGTGCGCCAGTTCATAGCGGATAAACCCAGCATGCTCAGAAATCGCCGCAAACGTTTCGTCCGATTCCTCCGCCGTCTTCCCCAGGACACTGATATAGATCTTTGCATTTTTCAGATCCGGCGATACGTCCGCTTTGGTCACGCTTACGATCCCGCGGATCTTATTCGTCTTATACTTCAGCTTCGTAGAGATAACTTCGTAAACCGCTTTCTGATATTCCGCAGAAAGGCGCTCCGCTCTCAATGATTTCATGACCGCATTCCTCCTTTCCGTTCATTTTCAGCCGATCACACCCGTTCGCAAATTACGCGGGTATTTCCTCGGTAATATAACACTCGATGACGTCTCCGACTTTGATCCCGTCAAAGCCTTCGATGCTCACGCCGCATTCAAAGCCGCCCGAAACTTCCTTCACGTCGTCCTTGAAGCGTTTGAGCTGGCGCACCGCACCTTCCACGATCATCACGTCGTCACGGTAAATACGCAATTTGCCGTTGCGCACGATCTTGCCTTCCGTCACATAACAGCCGGCAACCATTCCGACACCCGTGATCTTGAACGTCTGCAACACATCGCATTTGCCCGTCATCACTTCCCTGTACTTCGGCGCCAGCATACCCTTGAGCGCCGCCTGGATATCGTCCAGCAGCTCGTATATGATCCTGTACGTGCGCACATCCACGCCGCTGCGCTCTGCCAGCGCTTTCGCCTTCGTATCGGGACGCACGTTGAATCCGACAATGATCGCGTTCGAAGAATCGGCAAGCATTACGTCCGATTCCGTGATCGCGCCCGCGCCGCTGTGCAGAATATTTACGCGGACTTCGTCGTTGGAAAGTTTCAGAAGCGACTGCTTGACCGCCTCTACGGAGCCCTGCACATCGCCCTTGACGATGATGTTCAGCCCCTTGATCTTCCCTTCCGCGATCTTTCCGAATACGTCGTCCAGCGTGACGCGCGTCTGCGATTTCACCATCGACTCGCTCTCTTTGCGTTTGCGCTCGTCCTGAACCTGCTTCATCAGCTTATCCTGCTCGACCGCAATGATCGAATCGCCCGCATTCGGAACTTCTTCCAGCCCCAGGATGGATACCGCCATCGAAGGCCCCGCCGATTTGACCGTCCTGCCCTTGTCGTCGATCATCGCGCGCACACGGCCCGTCGTCGTACCGGAAATAATATTGTCGCCCGTATGCAGCGTACCGTTCTGGATCAACACCGACGCCACAGGCCCCTTGCCTTTGTCCAGCTTCGCTTCGATGATCGTGCCGCGCGCCATCTGATCGGGGTTCGCTTTCAGCTCTTTCACCTCCGCTACCAGGTTGATCGCATCCAGCAGATCGTCGATGCCTGCGCCCGTTTTCGCCGAAACCGGCACCACGATCGCATCGCCGCCCCATTCTTCGGGAACGAGTCCGTTGTTCGTAAGCCCCTGCTTTACTCTGTCGAGATTGGCTTCCGGCTTATCCATTTTATTGACCGCAACAATGATCGGAACATCCGCCGCCTTCGCGTGGTTGATCGCTTCCACCGTCTGCGGCATGATCCCGTCGTCCGCCGCAACCACCAAAACGACGATATCCGTCACCGACGCTCCGCGCGCACGCATTGCCGTGAACGCTTCGTGTCCCGGCGTATCCAGGAACGTGATCGTCTTGCCTTTCACCGTCACGGAATACGCACCGATGTGCTGCGTGATCCCGCCCGCTTCGCCCGCCGTCACGTTCGTGCTGCGGATCTTGTCCAGAAGCGAAGTTTTACCGTGGTCGACGTGTCCCATCACCGTTACCACCGGAGGACGCGTCACGGCGCCTTCTCCGCCTGCCGTTTCCGCATTGTAAATTTCATCCAGCGCTTCTTCCGCCGTCTTTTCGGGTTTGTATTCCAGTTCGATCCCCAGATCGTTCGCTATATATGCCGCCGTGTCATAATCCAAAGAATCGTTGATCGTCTTTGCGATCCCCTCTTTGAACAACCGCTTTGTGATCTCCACCGCCGTAATGCCCAGCTTTTCGCTCAGCACTTTCAACGGGATATTCTCCGTCGTAACCACGGCATGCTCGATCTTGATCGTCTGCACGGCCTGCTGTTTCTGCTTTTTGACGCGCAGCTTCCTGTATCCGCTCTTGTCCTCGTCAAAATCCGAAACGGATACCTGCTGTTTGATCAGTGCACGTTTGCTGACCGTACGCTTCTGCTCCACGTATGGCTTCTCGTACGCAGTCTTTTTCTTCGCAGGCGCAGAGAAATTCTTGCTCGGAGGCGTTACCGGCGGAATTGCCGCGCTCAGCTTGCCTGCTCCCGGGCGCATTCCCTGTGCCGGACGGTTCTGCATCGGAGGCCGCGTACCATAAGCTGGCCGTCCCTGCTGCGCTCCCTGCGCGGGGCGTCCGTTTGCGTACGGCGTACGCGCGCCCTGCCCCTGCATTCCGGGACGCTGGTATCCCGCATCCTGCCTTTCCGGCCGATCCGGTCTCGGCGGCCGTGCCGCCTGCTGTTGTGCATTCTCCTGCCGAGGGGGACGCGCAGGACGCTCCGGCATCGGTACATACGTACGCGCGTTGCGGCGGTCTGCATATTGCGTACGGATCACCTGTTCTTCCGTTCCGCCGCGCTTTTGCGTGCGCACTTCCGCCGGACGCACCGCAGAACGGGGCTGTTCCGCTTTATCGGCATCCGCCTTTGCGGGTTCCGCTTTTTCCTGCGGCTTTTCCGCTTTTACAGGCTCGGGTTTCGGCTCTTCTTTTACCTCTGCCTGTGCTTTCGGCGTTTCCTTCGGCGGCTCTGCCTTCTTTTCTTCCGCCGCGGGAACGGGCTTCTCCTGTTCCGTTTTCTTTACAGGTTTTACCGGCTTTTCTTCCGCAGCCGCAGGTTTTTCCGCCACAGGCTCCGCCTTCGGCGCTTCCGCTTTGGCGGGCTCCGTTTTTTCAACTTTCGGCTCAGGCTGCGCTTTCTCCTCGGCCTTTATCGTTTCGGGAGCCGTTTTCGCAGGCTTTGCAGGCGCTTCGGCGGCAACAGGCTCCGCGGGCGCACTCTCTTCCTGCGCACGCGCCTTCGCCGCGTTTTCCAGATCGGATAATTTCCGAAGAATATCCCCGACCTTCTTCTCCGTTCCCTGCACGTCTTTCAGCAGCGATCCGATCCCTTCCGCCCCCAGAAGGGAATTGATCTTTTCGATGTTCGAGTAATTCTTTTTTGCTTCTGCCATCTTGCTAAATATTGCCTCCCGAATAGATTTTAAAATTTTCATCACCGCTTGTCAAAATCGCGTTTGCCAAGCCCGTATCTCTTACCGCCGCCAAATTCACGTTGGGTTTACCCGTTATTTCTTCCAACGTTCTGCCGCAGGCGATCAATAATTCACAGTTGAATCGGCGTTTGAGTTTCAGCGCTTCTCCGCGCGCGTTTTCGCTCGCGCTCGCGCATAATATCAGTAAAAAAACTCCCTTCTTTTGCAGGGCGACCGCGTTAAATCCGCAGGTGAGTTTGCCGCTCTTGATGCAAAAGCCGATGTAGGTTTCCGCTTTACTTCTT
>USSJ01000048.1 GCA_900557285.1 uncultured Clostridia bacterium
TTGTGTTAGAATACATATTATGTTCAGAAGTCTGTCTGGACGTAGATATATTAAAATAGGAAGACTTCTGAAATGGCAAGGAAGAACTTAATCAGCAGTGTACCATCATCAGTCAGCTGCTTCTCGAAGTTTTCAATATCCTCTAATACTCCCGGAATGTCCTTTTTATGCGTCTTTTTTGTCAAATTTATCCACAAGATACGTCAAAAACGTGAACGGCTCGTAACGCATGTCCTCTTCGCCGTCACTCCCCGCACTCAGCACGACCATGCACATCTTGTCCGATATATACGTTCCTGCCGCCACGCCGTCGATCTCTCCTTCTTCCGCAGGCCTGCTCACAAATTTCGTGAGTTCTTCCAGATTGCTCAGATCAAATGCGTACGTCCAGTTCAGCGTCACTTCCGTTCCGTTTTCATCCTTTCCCGTGACCGTCGTCTTGCGGAGCTCGATCGGATCGTCCGCACTGTCGTTGCTCACCCATTTCAGAACCTGGCGATAGGAATCGCGCAGCGCCTCCAGCCGCTCATATTCTTTCTCCAAAGCCTCCAGCCTCTGCGCCTCGTTTTTATAACGCTTGTCGCCCTTGATCCGCGCACGGAAATTCGATTCCGCCGCCGCTTTGTCCAGCGTTCCCTGCGCAAAATCCGCCGCCCCGGACGCATCTTTGAAAAATTTCCCGAGATACTCCTCGCACTGCGTGAAATAATTCTTCGCGTAGACGACCTTTCCGCCTTCTTCGTACCCGTTCTCGCCCAGCCAAACCGCGTTCGAACGGTAACTCGCCAGAAAATCCGTCAATCCAGCATACGTCACAGTCCCGTCGTCCGCCGTTGTCGACGCAAGATCGGGCACAAACATCACATCGCCCTGCCCCGCCGAAAAATGTGCCTGCAGGATCATGTCTTCATACCCGTCCTGATTCAGCGAGTACGTGGAATAATCCAAAACGTCGTTTGAAAGCGCTTTGCTCGCGTGCAGATCGTCCAGACTCCCCAGCACCGACGAATCCATCCTAACGTCCACATACGAATATATTTCAAATTTCTGCCCGTTCGTCGCCCGCGTGGCAAGCATCGTGTACAGCAACGCCCAGACCAGTACCGCCGCAAGACAGATCCCGATGATCTTGATCCAATCATACGAAAGCAACAGTCCCAGCCGGCTCTTGGTGATTTTTGCGTCCATATCGTATATTCTGTTCCTTTTTCGCTGTTTTTACGTCCGCCTTACTTGATATCGCGGATCTCTACCTGATAATCAAACCCGTTCGGCGCGTGTACCGTCACTTTGTCCCCCACCCGCGCACCGCGCAGCGCTTCGCCGAACGGCGAATCGATGGATACAATGTTCTTGTCCGGATCCGCTTCCGTACTCCCCATGATCGTGTATGTCGCCAACTCTTCCAGATCATAATCGTACACCGTCACCGTGTTCCCGAAATGTACCTTGGAATTGTCCGTGCTCTCTTCCATGATCTTCGCATTCTTGATCTTATTTTCCAGCTCACGGATCTCGCTCTCGTTCAGCGCCTCTTCGTTCTTCGCCGCATCGTATTCCGCATTCTCGCTCAGATCCCCGAACCCGCGCGCTATCTTGATCCGCTCCGTGATTTCCTTTTTCTTTTCCGTTTGAAGATATTTCAGCCGCGCTACCGCTTCGTCATAGCCCTTTTGCGTCATGATAAATTCTTCTGCCATTTTCAACACCTCTTACTTTTATAAAAAAATGTACGGCTTTCTGCCGCTCCCTTCCCGTAAAAGAATGATTCCGCTTCATATTTTTCGCGGAATCATACCTTGCACTGCTATTTATTATACATCATGCGCGCGCGATTGTCAAGTTATATTCGCGCCGCAAGGCGCGACCCCGCGCCCCGTTTCGTAAACTTTTTCGGGTTTTTTGTGTGCGAAAAATGAAATTTTCTCCCTCGCCCTTCCCGACTCTCTGCCTTCCGCGCCCCCGTAAATACAAACCGCGCCGCTTTTTCCGCCGCGCAAATTCTTTGCGCGGCGGTTCATGATCTGCCTTGTTTTCTGCCTTGCGCCTCCGTGCGGGGTTTCTTGCATTCTGCCGCGCAATTTTTTGCGCGGCAGAATAATTCCGTTTTCAGCCGCGGCGCAGCGTGCGGACATATTCCGCGATACGGTTGGCCGCGGTATCCAGATTCGCCATGCTCGTCGCGTACGAACAGCGGACGTGATAGCGCCCCGCGTCGCCGAACGCGTCGCCCGGCACCACCGCCACCTTTTGCGCGCGCAAAAGACCGTTGGCAAACTCTTCGCCCGTGACTTCCAGCTTTTCCGTCGACGGATACACGTAAAACGCGCCGCGCGGTTCAAAACAGGAAAGTCCCGTTTCGTTGAAAAAATTCGTGATGAACCGCCGCCGCTTGTCATATTCCCCGCGCATGGATTCCACGACCGCAAAATGATCGGTAAAGCCGTCTTTCAGCCCCTCCACCGCCGCATACTGCGACGCGCTCGGAGCACACATGATCGCGTACTGATGGATCTTGAACAGCGCCTTGTCGATCTCGGGCGGCGCACAGACAAACCCGATCCGCCAGCCCGTCATTGCAAACGCCTTTGAAAATCCGTTGATCAGCACCGTCCGCTCCTTCATCCCCGGGATCGATGCGATCGATACGTGCTTCCCGCCGTATGTCAGTTCCGCATAGATCTCGTCCGATACGATCAGAAGATCATGCTTTTCCAGAACCGGCGCAATCGCTTCCAGCTGCTCTTTCGTCATGATCCCGCCCGTCGGGTTGTTCGGGTACGGAAGGATGATCGCCTTCGTGCGGGGCGTGATCGCGCGCTCCAGCTGCTCGGGCGTGAGAATAAAAGAGTTTTCCTGGCGGCAGGGTATATGCACAGGCACCCCGCCCGAAAGCAATACGCACGGAGAATAGGATACATAGCCCGGATCGGGCACAAGGATCTCGTCGCCCGGATCACAGATCGCCCGCATCACGAGGTCGATCCCCTCGCTCGCGCCTACCGTCACAATGATGTTTTCCGCAGGATATTCCACGCCGAACCGCTCGTTCATATACCGCGAGATCAGCTCGCGCAGAACGGGCAGCCCGCGGTTGCCTGTGTACTGCGTATACCCGCGCTGTATGGATTTGATCGCCGCGTTGCGTATGTTCCACGGCGTGATAAAATCGGGTTCGCCGACGCCCAGCGAGATCGCATCCTTCATCTCCGATACAATATCGAAAAATTTGCGGATGCCGCTCGGTTTCAGCTCCTGCGAACGCTGGTTGACAAAATTTCTCATGCGTGTACCGATATCCGTATGCGGTTATCGTCCTCCGTGTCCGTGATCGTCCCTTCGATCTTGTATTTTTTGAGGATAAAATGCGTCGCCGTCGACTGCACTTCGTCCAGCGTGGAAAGCCGCTCGGATACGAACCGCGCCACCTCGCGCAGATTCCTCCCCTCGATGAATACCGCCAGATCATACCCGCCGCTCATAAGATAACAGCTCTTCACTTCCTCAAAACGGTACACTTCTTCCGCGATCGCATCAAACCCGCTCGTCTTCTGCGGCGATACCTTCACCTCGATGAGCGCCTGCACGATATCGTCCGATAACCGCTCGTCGTTTACGATCGCCGTATATTTCACGATGATCCCCCGCGATTCCATCGACGCGATCGTGTCCGCAATCTCTTTCTCCGTCTTGTTCAGCATGACCGCTATCTTCGCCGCCGTGTAACGGCAATCTTCCTGCAGGATCCCGAGTATGTCCGATTCCAGCTTTAACATTTCCACACCTCTTTTTCGCTTTCTGCAAAAGAGCTTTGCCCGTTTTTCCGCTATACGTGCCACGCTTTTTTGTCAAAAACACGCCCTTTGCCGCGGCAACACGGTTTTTTGCGCCGCCGCATGCGGCAAACCTCTTTCAATTAGTATATATTTTTACGGGAAATAAGTCAATAATATTTTACTTTTGCCGAAAAATTCACTATAATTTTATAAAAACATTCGGAGTCTCTTATGTTCAGGATCTGGGCTAAAATCATGCTCGACGGCAAGATCGCCAAACAGTTCGTTTACGAAAACGACGCGGAAAAACTTACCTATTCCCACTTCTTCCATTACCTCGCGGATATCTGCCGCGAACTCGACGTTCCCACTCCCGTCCTGCTCAAAACCCACATCTTTAACTTCGCCAAATTCAATCACGTCCGCTTTTACCCCCGCGATTTCGTCGAAGCCGTCGATTTCGATTACCTCCTGCTGGAAAACATCATCCTCTGAGCCTTTTACCGCTTCCTGCCCGCTTCGGCGGCCGCGGTTTTTCTTTCGGCACGGCGGCTCTTTCCCTTGCTTGAACATGGTCGGGCGGCGCATGGTCGGGCGACGCATGGTCGGGCGGCGCATGGTCGGTACACGGTCGGTCGGCACATGTCGGTCGGTACACGGTCGGTCGCGGCGGTCGGTCGCGGCGGTTGGTCGCGGCGATTGGCAAAAGTATTTTTCGGACGCAGGCGCGGCTTTTTTAGCAAACACGGCAAAACCGATGCAAAAGGACTTGACTTTTGCGTCAGTTTTTGTTATCCTTTCGCGTGGTAGGTTTTCGGAAAACACTACCTAAAAACAACCGAGGTAAACTGAATAATGAAGAAACTCACGACTAAGATGTTGTGCAGAGCCGGCATCATCGCCGCCCTGTACGTTGCGCTCACCTACGCGTTCGGCGCGCTAGCCTACAACGGATTTTTACAGATCCGTCCCGCCGAAGCGCTCACGATCCTTCCCCTGTTTTTCCCGGAAGCGATCCCCGCTCTGTACATCGGCTGTATGCTGAGCAATATCGCTTCCCCGTTCTGGGTGTACGACGTGTTTGTCGGATCCCTTGCGACGTTGGCCGCCGCTGTCGGAACCTGGGGAATGGGTAAGATTTTCCGCAGTCACGTTCTGCGCGTTGCGGTCGGCGGGTTGTTTCCCGTACTGATCAACGCATTCGTCATACCCGTCATCATCGTGTTTTTGTGCGGAGATCTTTCCTACGGCACCCTCTCCGCGACCTATTGGACGTATTTCGGCTCGCTTGCCGTGACCGAAGCGCTTTGGGTCTATGCGCTCGGCGCGCCCCTCTATGCGTTTGTACATTCCATGCGCAAAAAAGGTGTGTCCGCGTTCTGCGACAACAACGTCGGCGCTCCTTTGCAAAACACCGCCGTCGAACAGAAAAACAAATAACGGCGAAACTGAATTTCTTTGAAAACGTTCCTCTTTACAGCGGTACGTCATCAAAAAAACATACGCCGCCGCGCAGATTCCGACTGCGCGGCGGCATTTTTTTTCGTACCCGCAGCGGGCAAATTGTATTTGCCCGCTGCGGGGATTTTCAGTTTTGCGAACTTATCCCGCTATTGTTTTTCGTGCGGAACGGGATCGGCCGCCGACTGCGGGCGCGGTTTCCATTTTTTTCCGCAAAAAAAATCTTTTCTCAAGAATAATTTTATTGACTTTTTTTTACCGATGCGGTATTCTATACACATGATTTGTTGCAAATGCAACAGGGAGAAGGAAAAAGATGGAAGAAGTGACGACCTCTTTGTTTGACGGCGTAACGGCGCAGGAGTACAACGCCATGATGACCTGTTTTAAGACGACGACGCGCGTTTACGGCAAGGGGGAAGAGATCCCGATGCCGAGCGGCAGGGTCGGGGTTGTGCAGAGCGGGAAGCTGAGCCTGATCAAGACGGACGTGAACGGGGTACGGACGATTTTCGAGCAACTGAAAAAGGGCGGAGTATTCGGGGATGTTTTGGGATTTTCGTGGGCGGACGCGAATTTTTACCTGTCGGCGGATGAGGACTGTGAAATTCTGTTCATCGATTACGAACACATCATCAAACGTTGTCCGAACGCGTGTACGCATCATTCGGTGGTGGTGGCGAACCTTGTGCGGCTGATGAGCGAAAAAACGCAGGCGCTGTCCGAACATCTGGAGATATTGAGCCGTCGGACGATCCGTGAAAAGCTGAGCGCCTATTTTTCCATGCTGGCGGCGAAGAATCAGAGTTCGTATTTTACCCTTCCGTTTTCGCAGACGAGCCTTGCGGATTACATTTGTGTGGATCGCAGCGCCATGGTGCGGGAACTGAAAAAAATGAGCGACGACGGACTGATCGAACTGGACAGGCGCAACGTAAAACTGCGCAGACCGGCGCAGGCGGGAAGGTAAACAATGCAGACATTTATACGGGAAATCGCACTAATCGGCGAAGAAAATTTTAAGAAACTGCAGCGCGCACACGTGGCGGTGTTCGGGATCGGCGGCGTGGGATCGTACGCCGCGGAAGCGCTCGTACGGGCAGGGATCGGCAAACTGACCTTTACCGACGGCGACAACGTTGCGGAAAGCAACCTGAACCGACAGCTGATCGCCCTGCATTCCACGATCGGAAAAAACAAAGCGGCGGTCATGAAAGAGCGCGCTCTGGACATCCGTCCGAACGGAAATTTCTGTGCAAAAGAATGTTTTTTCGACGAAAAAACAGAAAACGGTTTTGATTTTTCCGACTATACCTATGTAGCCGACTGTATCGACAGCGTTAAGGCGAAAGCACTCCTGATCGAGAAGGCGCGGCAAGCGGGCGTGCCCGTGATCTCCAGCATGGGCGCAGGAAACAAGCTGGACGGAAACGCATTCCGCGTGGCTGACATGGAAAACACGCGCGAATGTCCGCTGGCGCGGATCATGCGCAGAGAATTGAAAGCGCGGGGCATTACGGGCGTAAAAGCCGTCTATTCGGAAGAAAAACCGATCTCCCCCGATAAATCGCGCGCCGCAGACGGCGAACGCTTCATCGGAAGCATCTCCTATGTCCCCTCTATGGCAGGCCTGCTCCTCGCAGGTACAATCATTCAGGATATTTTGAAAATGTAATAAAGAATCCTAAAAAAAGAGGTCTTTCGCTTCTGCGAAAGACCTCTTTTTTTCTAACACATATCGGTTATCTAAGCCTTTTCTGCAATTTGTGCAGAAACATTCCAAAAACTATTTCCCGAATTCCAATTAAAGTCACCTGAAACTGTAATTTCTTTCTCAGCAATATTCTGCGCATTTGCACCATGCAACACATCCGTTTGATTATTGTTAACAACTACAGTTCCTTCTGCCGTAAATGTATCATAATAAATATTTCCGCTTGTTCCATTCCCAAAGCCAAACAGCTGACCTGCGTTTACAATAGATGCGTTAATATCTCCCGAATTTGTACAATTTACAATATATATATTGGATTCGTATCCCGTAGCTGTTCCAAACATACCTCCGATATTATAAACCCCATGTATTGTCGTTGATGTATTGCAATTGATAAAGTATGCACCCACAGCTTCTCCACCATCAGCTATAAAGCCCACTAACCCTGGTCCATAGTAACTTGATCCTGTCGCTGTTCCAGAGGCATTAATATTTTCTAAAACAATCCCGTTGTAAGCAACAGCAACAACAACACCAACATAATTCTTTCCTTGAATATCTACTTCCTGCAAAGTCAAATCGTGAATATATGCATTATATGCAAAACCGAATAATCCGGCCAACTGAATATTGACTACCTTCAAATTGGAAACCGTCTTACCGTTTCCGTCAAACTCTCCCCGGAAAGCATAAGAAAAATTACCTATCGGAGTAAAGATTTTGTTGTCCATGTCAATATCCTTTAACAAACGAACAGTTTCGCCGACAAATTCATTTCCTATAACATTTACACTGTAAGAAAGCCTTGCAAGATCAAAAGCAGAAGAAATCTCATAAATATTTTCACTGTTTTTATTCAATGCAAAACCTGTATATGGTGTCCCGTCGGATTTGCTTATTCTTTCAATATTAACAATATATCCGCTTCCTTCAACGTTCAAAGTCCCGTCAACCAATATGTAGCCTTTGGCAGTTAATATATTATTATCACCTACGGTCATAATTACTCCCTGAGGAATATAAACTTTTGTCCCATAGGATACTTGTACATCTTCACTTATTTCA
>USSJ01000049.1 GCA_900557285.1 uncultured Clostridia bacterium
TATCCGCCCGGCATCCCCATCCTGGCGCCGGGCGAGCGCATCACGCGCGACGTACTGGACTATATCACCTATGCCAAGGCCAAGGGCTGCAACCTGACCGGCCCGGAGGACCTGCACACCGAATATCTGAACGTGCTGACAAAGGAGTGAGACAATGGAGCTTTGGTTTACGGAGCGGCATACGCCGTATGTGAATTTTTCCATCAAGGTCGAGCGCCAGCTCTATACGGCGCAGAGCGAATTCCAGCGGATCGACGTGTTCGAGTCGCGGGAATTCGGCCGCTTCCTGACGCTTGACGGCTATATGATGCTGACGGAGAAGGACGAGTTCATCTATCATGAGATGATCACGCACATCCCCATGGCCGTCCACCCCAATCCCGAGAATATCCTCGTCATCGGCGCGGGTGACGGCGGCGTCGTGCGCGAGCTTTGCCGCTATCCCGAGATCGAGCGCATCGATCTTGTCGAGATCGACGAAGAAGTCATCGAAGCGAGCAAAGAATATTTACCCTTTACTTCCTGCAAAATGGGCGATCCGCGCGTGAACATCTACATACAGGACGGACTGAAATTCATACGCCGCAAAAAGGACGAATACGATCTGATCATCGTGGATTCCACCGATCCGTTCGGCCCGGGCGAGGGACTCTTTTCCCGCGAATTCTACGGAAACTGTTTCAAAGCCCTGCACGACGACGGGATCATGGTCAACCAGCACGAAAGCCCGTTCTATGAACAGGACGCGCTCGCCATGCAGCGCGCGCACAAGCGGATCATCGAATCTTTCCCCTTTTCGCGCATTTACCAGGCACACATACCGACCTATCCGTCGGGGCACTGGCTTTTCGGTTTTTCCACGAAAAAATACCACCCGCTGCGCGACCTGAACGAGGCGCGCTGGAACGAACGGGGTTTAAAATGCAAATATTATACGACGACATTGCACCGCGGCGCCTTTTACCTGCCCGCTTATGTCGAGGAGATGCTTGAAGATGTTGAAAAAGAACGTTGAAACTTTCATGGGATGCGACGCCGATTACAAAGACGCAAAAATTGTCCTGTTCGGCGCGCCCTTCGATTCCACCACTTCCTTCCGCCCGGGTACGCGGTTTGCCAGCGCGGCGATCCGCCGCGAATCGTACGGGCTGGAACTGTATTCCCCCTATCAGGACAGAGAACTTTCGGAATTTTCCGTCTTTGACAGCGGCGATCTCGAACTTTGCTTCGGCGATACGAAAACAGCGCTTGCGGATATCGAAAAGCGCGCGAAAACCATTCTTACAGACGGCAAACTTCCCTTTCTGATCGGCGGAGAACATCTCGTAACGCTCGGAAGCGTACGGGCGGTGGTCAAAAAATACCCCGACCTGCACATTCTGCATTTCGACGCGCACGCGGATCTCCGCGAAGATTATCTCGGCGCGCGCCTGTCCCATGCGTGCGTCCTGCGGCGCTGTCATGACCTGGTCGGCGATCATAAAATATTTCAATACGGTATCCGTTCGGGCGACAAGTCGGAATTTGTCTGGGGAAAAGATCACGTCTTTACGCATAAATTCGATCTGGAAGGTTTGGAAAACACGCTCAACACTCTCCGGGGAAAGCCTGTATATCTCACGGTCGATCTGGACGTTCTGGATCCTTCCGTATTTCCCGGGACGGGAACCCCCGAACCGGGCGGCGTAACATTCGACGCGCTCCGCGGCGCTCTGACCAAAACCTGCTCTGCCCTCGACGTGGTGGCGGCAGACGTCAACGAACTGTCCCCGCATTACGACCAGAGCGGCGCCTCTACGGCGGTCGCCTGCAAGATCGTCCGCGAAATGCTCATCGCACTCTCGGCACGAATTCAAAAGGCGGATAATGTGTTTTAAAATTTTTCCGATCGGCACCTGATCATTCGGAATTTTTTGCAAATCTGAACGGCGGATCCGACGGAAAGCAAAAGTATATTTTAATCGGCCATTATTTTTCAGCATGCGCTCTCTGAACGCGGAAAAACCGAAACGTACTTTTTCGGTCGTAAAAAACAGCAAGCGTTCAGGGGCGAAAGACGGCGTGCGCTTACGTGCGCGAAAAAGACAGAACACTTTTAAAGAGGTATTGAATGATGGGAAAAGCTCTTATTATCGGCTGCGGAGGCGTTGCGTCCGTTGCCATTCACAAATGCTGCCAGAACAGCGAAGCGTTTGACGAGATCATGATCGCAAGCCGCACGAAATCCAAGTGCGACGCGCTCAAAGACAAGCTGCAAGGCACGACCAAAACAAAGATCCAGACCGCGCAGGTCAACGCGGACAATGTCGATGAACTTGTCGCGCTCATCGAAAAATTCCGTCCAGACGTGGTATTGAACCTTGCCCTGCCCTACCAGGATCTTAAAATCATGGACGCCTGCCTGAAAACAAAGGTACACTATGTGGATACGGCAAACTATGAACCGGAAGACACGGCGAAATTCGAATACAAATGGCAGTGGGCATACCGCGAAAAATTCAAAGAAGCGGGAATCTGCGCACTTTTGGGAAGCGGTTTCGATCCCGGCGTGACGGGTGTATTTTCCGCCTATGCGCTCAAACATCATTTCGACGAGATCAACTACATCGACATTCTCGATTGCAACGGCGGCGATCACGGGTATCCGTTTGCAACGAATTTCAATCCCGAGATCAATATCCGCGAAGTTTCCGCCAACGGCTCTTACTGGGAAAACGGGCACTGGGTGGAAACCAAGCCCATGGAGATCAAGCGCGAATATAATTTTGAAGGCATCGGCATGAAAGACATGTACCTTCTGCACCATGAAGAGATCGAAAGTCTTGCCCTCAATATTCCCGGAATTAAGCGCATCCGCTTTTTCATGACGTTCGGACAGAGCTATCTCACGCACCTGAAATGTCTGGAAGACGTCGGCATGACTTCCATCAAACCCATTCTCTACGAAGGAAAAGAGATCGTCCCCTTGCAGTTTTTGAAAGCCGTCCTGCCCGATCCCGCCTCTTTGGGACCGCGCACGAAGGGCAAAACAAACATCGGCTGCATTTTCCGCGGCAAAAAAGACGGAAAAGATAAAACGTATTATCTCTACAACATCTGCGATCATCAGGAATGCTACAAAGAAGTAGGCTCGCAGGCGATCTCGTATACCACGGGCGTACCTGCCATGATCGGCGCCATGCTCGTCATGAACGGTACCTGGACAAAGCCCGGCGTTTACAACATCGAAGAATTCGATCCGGATCCGTTCATGGATGCGCTCAACAAATGGGGGCTGCCGTGGAAAGAAGACTTTGATCCCGTTCTCGTTGACTGATGAAAACGCCTTATTTTCTGATCGATGAAAAAAAGCTCATCGAAAATCTTTCTTTGCTGAAAGAAGTTTCCGAACGGGCGGGCTGTAAAATTCTGCTCGCGCAAAAGGCCTATTCAATCTACCAGACCTATCCCTTGTTTTCCGAATATCTTGCGGGCAGTACGGCAAGCGGACTGTACGAAGCTAAGCTCGGCAGAGAGGAATTCGGCGGAGAAGTGCACGTCTTTTCCCCTGCATACCGCAAAGAGGATATAAGAAAGCTCGTCAAAATCTGCGATCATATTCTGTTCAATACGCCGTCGCAGGTCAAAAAGTTTGCGCCGCTTTGCAAAGCGGCGGGTGTTTCCGTCGGGCTTCGGATCAATCCCGAATGCTCCACGCAGGAAGGGCACGCGATCTATGATCCCTGCGCACCCGGATCACGGCTTGGGACAACGCTCGCAAACTTTGAAGAGAGTATCCTTCCCCTCCTCGACGGACTGCATTTTCACACGCTCTGCGAACAAAACAGCGACGATCTGGAAACAACGGTACGCGCTTTTTGCGGCAAATTCGGGAAATATCTGTACGGGATGAAGTGGCTGAATCTTGGAGGCGGCCACCACATCACGCGCGCGGATTACGACGTGGAGAGGCTTATCCGCATTGTTACGGAATTGAAAAAAGAGTACGGCGCGGCGATCTACCTCGAACCCGGTGAAGCGGCGGTGCTCAACGCGGGGACACTGCATACCAGCGTACTGGAAACAATGAAAAACGGTTTAGATATCGCCATTTTGGACGCTTCCGCCGCCTGCCATATGCCCGACGTGATCGAAATGCCCTACCGTCCGCCCCTGAAAGGGAGCGGAAAAGCAGGCGAAAAGGCCTTTACCTGTCGGTTGGGCGGCCCGACCTGCCTTGCGGGAGATATCATCGGCGATTACTCGTTCGACGCACCTTTGAAAGAGGGCGACGAACTTGCTTTTGAAGATATGGCGCTCTATACCATGGTCAAAACAAATACCTTCAACGGAATGCCTTTGCCCGCCATTTATCTGCAAAAAACGGACGGCAGTATCGAAAAAATCCGTTCCTTCTCCTATAAAAATTTCAAAAACAGACTGTAAAAAAAGAGGCGTCTGTCCGCACAAAGCGCGGACAGACGCCTCTTTTCAAGCATCGGTCATTTTAACAAGACAGTACGGTACGACATACAAACAGAGCCGCTTCTTCCGCCGTTCCCGTATCCACCACAAATTTGACAGGGTTATTTTCGTACAAACTTCCCAAAAACGTGCCGTTGATTTTGGAAAGGATGTTTTGCACAAAAGAAGTATCCTGCATCGTGCGGAAAATGGCAAGGACGAGCAAAGTCAAAAGCAGTACCGCGGCGACCGCAAGGGCCATGCCGAGCAATTTATTGACGATACGCATGGGCAGAACATCCACTTCAAACACGCCGGCCACACATTTTACGATGATAATGCGCACGATCTGCACCGCAAAGAAAAGCACGACATAATAGATCACGGTTGCAAGGTGTATAGTTTCCAGGAAACTCCAGCTCTGACCGAGTTTCGTATTCAGAGCGCCGATCCATTCTGCGACGGCAGGAATTCCCGCGATCATGCCGCCGAACGTCGCACAAACAAAAACAGATATAATAATCCCGAAAATTCCTTTCGTAAAAAATCTGAGCGTTTTGCCGAAACCGAACAGCAAACCGAGCAATGCCAGCACGATCGCTACAATTACGGTGATAACGTCCAAAGTCTGCATTCTTATCCTCCAAACTCCGCGCCAACGCGCGGATGTGCAATACCGTTTGTATTGCCCGTATCTTCGTTTTTTAAACGATATCTCAGAATCCGTACAGGTCTTTGCTTCCGAATTCCGGCTCACAGGTCAGGTTTATCCCGAGTTTGCGAACCACGGAAATATCGCTTTCGGGCAAGATACAGGAAGCGTGCGCGTCACAGCCGCGCAGACGGACAAGCATATCCATCGCTTTTTCCGCAATAGGATTTGTCGCCGCGCAGATGGAAAGCGCCGTCAGCACATCTCCCAACGCGAGTTTCACTTTATCTTCCCGAAGAACTTCTTTTTTTAACTGAATGATCGGTGCAAGGACGACCGGCGATAAGAGCAGCATTTCGTCCGCAATGTTGGAAAGCGTCTTTACCGCATTGAGCACCGCACTCGAACAAGCCGTCATCAGTTTGCTGGATTTCCCCGTCACGACCCTTCCGTCCTGCAATTCCAAAGCAACGACCGCGCATCCGCACGACTCTGCGCGCTCTAACGCATAGTGCGTCACTTTCCGCTCCGAAACTTCGATCTTGTTTTCATTCATCAAAAGACGGATGCGCTCCACCGCGTCTGCCCCGACGTTGCCCGTTTTATAGTCACATTCTGCTTTGTAATAACGGCGGATGATCTCCTGACGGGATGCCTCGCGGCACACTTCGTCATCCACGATCCCGAATCCTGCCATATTCACGCCCATATCCGTCGGCGATTTGTAAATGTTTTCATCGCCCGTGATCTTCGTGAGAATAGATTTCACGATCGGGAAACATTCGATGTCGCGGTTATAGTTCACAGTGGTCACACCGTACGCTTCCAGGTGATACGGGTCGATCATGTTGATATCTCCCAGATCCGCCGTCGCAGCTTCGTACGCCACATTGACAGGATGCCGCAAAGGAAGGTTCCAGATCGGGAACGTTTCAAATTTTGCATACCCTGCGCGCACGCCGCGCTTGTATTCATGATACAGCTGCGAAAGACAGGTGGCAAGTTTTCCGCTTCCAGGCCCCGGCGCCGTGACGACAACCAGCGGTTTCGTCGTTTCGATATACGGATTCGCACCATACCCTTCATCCGAAACGATCACGTCCACTTCCGTCGGATACCCCTTCGTCTTGCGGTGTATGTACGTCTTTAATCCGTGATTTTTCAGCTTATTGATAAATTTGTCCGCCGCGGGCTGCCCCAGATACTGCGTCACCACCACGCTGTTCATGTTCAGTCCGAGCCCGCGCATTTTGTCGATCAGACGGAGAACATCCGTCCCGTACGGGATCCCGAAATCCGCACGGATCTTGTTGCGTTCCAGATCGGCCGCACTGATGACAAATATAATTTCCGACTCATCTTTGAGTTTCATTAAGATCCTGCACTTCGCGTCCGACTCAAACCCGGGCAATACGCGGCAGGCATGCATATCGTCGAACAGCTTCCCTCCGAATTCCAGGTACAATTTGTTGTCAAACTTTTTGATTCTCTCCAAGATCTTTTCGCTCTGCAACCGGATATACAGATCGTTATCGAAACCCTTCTTCATTCGATTACCTCATCCACAAAAAACTCCTGTCTATTATAGCACACGCCGCCAAAGATTGCAACGCAAGCGCATGAGTTTTTTTATCCTTTTTCACTTTCTCGTTTTCTATGCCGTTTCTTTTTATTGCCTTATCTTCGCGGATATCTGAAATCGTTTTCGGCATTTTCGGTGTATCCTCTTTCTTCCGTTATTTTATAAATGCACGTGCGCCGAACCGCTTTTGCCCTCTTATTCCCCTCTTGCATGAAAAATAAAAAAACGCACTTGCGTGCGTTCTCTCTTTATTTTTTTTCAGTTGTTTTCAGCGTCATATGTGCCTGCCGATCAGCTCGTCCAGACTGATTCCGTAAAAATCAGCGATCCGGATACACATTTCGATCGAAGGCATTACGGTTCCGTTTTCCCAACGGTAAATATTCTGATGATTGACCCCGAGAGCCTTCGCCAACTCATACGCATTCATGCCTCGCTGCTCACGGTTGTCTTTGAGTGATTCTGCGATATTCATGTTAATATTATCACATAAAAATGATTAAATGTCATGATTAGCACAAAATTGTGTAGATATTTTATTGTAAAAATTTACCAATTTCCGTGCGGAAATATGGCAGCCGCTATAAACGGATTGCTATGCCTTTTAAAACAAGAAAACTTATCCGCGCAGGAAGTACAATTTTACAAACAAGCTGAAAAAACGCACCGCCCGCCTCCACCGCAAAACCGTGGAAAGCCGAATATTTTTTGAGCAAAAAAACTCCGAAAGTTCAGAACCGTTCCGTTTCAAAGCCATCCCGTTTCAAGGAGCAGAAAAGCCGACGTTTCCTGATTTTTGCCAACGGGTTTTCGGTATGCGTAAAAACACATATGTTTCAAAATGCATCCGAAGAAAAAAACAAGAACAAATTCACGGAAAAAACGATGATTGCGCGGCGGCACATATGTGCCGCCGCGCAAAAAAGATTTATTCGGACTTGGTTTGTTCTCCTAAACTCAGTTTATAGAGTTTCACGGAGTTATCGATGGTCTTTTCTTTGGCGGATGCTCCGTATTTATCCACATCCACCACATTTTTCGGGCCGTGATTGAGACACAAAGCGCCGTTGAGACATCCGCCGTCGCAAGCCATCCCCTCGAAAAAGTTTTCGGTTGCGCGGTTGAACTTGAGCTTGGTAAGCGCGGCGCGGCATTCGTCGATGCCGTTCATGGCGAGCGGGCGAACGCCCTCGACGCCCATTTCCTTTGCGACGTCCGCAATGCCCTGCGCTATGCCGCCGCTCTTGGCAAAAATTCTACCGTAGAACGAAGCATTATCTAACGACGTTTCTTCCAAAC
>USSJ01000050.1 GCA_900557285.1 uncultured Clostridia bacterium
CGTAAAGACGATTGTCAATGCGAAATTATACCAAACTTCTTTCTGAAAGTCTGCGTCCTCTGCAAGAAGCTGGAAGAATACAGACGCCGCATTTCCCGAAACGCCCGCTTCGTTCATAAGAACAGATACCTGAACGATATAGCAGACAAAAAAAGTGATAATGATCATGACAAACGTTACAACAGACACAATGACAATCTTGACCGCATTGCTTTTACCGCCGAACTTGGAATAGAGAAAAGATGCGGCGATGGCGCCCAACAATGAAGAAATAAACGCGACATAACCGATCGCAAAGAGTATTGCGAAAATCGCACAGCCGACCAGTCCTCCGACCAAAGCCCCCGCAAAGCCGTTCCAATAGTTGTTCGGAAGCGCCGCTTCCATATTTTCCACCGCAACGGCAGACTGCAAACGCTGTTCCAGACACTCTTCGTGGGTGCGGAAATATCCGCCGTTGTCTTGTGCCAGTACGCTTTTTATCATGGCCCGCCCGCAATATGGACATACTGTGCCGTCCACATCCAGACTTTTCATGTATTCCGTCAATTCATGCAAGACCATATCGATATGTTCGACAATCCCTATCCTGCCGGGTATTACGAAATATATTCCGCTATCCTCCGTCGATACCTGCCCGATCTTATACTTCTTCTTGTTCTCTACGGCAAGAAAATTATACACCTCTTTTGCATGTGTACCCAAATTTGCGTGAACACCTACTCTGTACATCATCGCCAAGCCGCCGTTGGCCTCTAACGTGATACTGACCTGATAATCATTGAGCGTGCCGTAGCACTGATTCTTCTCGCAGGTGAGTCCGTTCACCGCGGCGAATTCCTTCCACTTTTTATTCATATTCCCTCCGACAAAATGTTATCTGTATTATTATACAACCATATTTTGCATGTTTCAATATTTTGTTAAAAATTCTTAATAAATATTTCGTTTTTATCCTACGTCCCTGCAAAACATCGACAATAACGCGATAAATCTTTCTTTTGCAATTTATTAATATAATTTACAGTTTTTTCATCTCTTGCCGACTCTTAATTTTTATAGTGTGTTCCCTTTTTCGCCCCATGCAAGGAAATTCGGCGAAAGCAGTGTTTTCTGCGTACACCCTCCATTTCAAAAAACAACCCGCCGCATGATGCGGCGGGTTAAAATCAGTCGAGATCCTTGATCTGTTTTTCAATTTTTTGTTTCATATCGATAAATTTATCCAGCTTGGCGCGCTCGGCCTCCACGAGATTTTTCGGAGCTTTTTCGATAAACCCGCGGTTGTGTAATTTCCCGTCTGCGCGCGAGATTTCACCGATCACGCGCTCCAGTTCTTTGGAAAGACGTTCTTTTTCTTTCTCGAGGTCAACCAGCTCGCCCAACGGCACGAATACCGTACAGTCCTCCGTAACCTGCGACATCGTTTTTTCTTCGATCTGCGTACCGCTTTCCACGAAATCGATCTCGCTTGCCCCCGCAAGTTTTGCGATCGCTCCCGCATTGGACGAAACCATCCGCTTGTTTTGCGTGGACACAAATACTTTGACTTTCTTCGCCGGCGGACAATTCACCGAAACTTTCATATTGCGGACAGCCTTGATGATGTCCATGACAAGCTCGAACGCTTTTGCCTCTTTCTTATACGCGAGTTTGGAATTATACCGCGGGAATTCGGAAACCATGATGCTCCCTTTCGTTCCCGGAATATTGCGGTAGATCTCCTCGGTAATAAACGGTACAAACGGATGAAGAAGTTTCAGTGCATTTTCCAGAACAAAGCAAAGTACGGAGAGAGTCGCCGCCTTTTTGGACGCATCGTCGCTGTAGAGCGAACTCTTGCAAAGCTCGATATACCAATCGCAGAAATCGCTCCACATGAAGTCATACAGAGCTCCCGCCGCGATACCCAATTCAAATTTGCCCATGTTGAGCGTTACTTCTTTGATACAGCTTTCCAGGCGCGAGATGATCCATTTATCCGCCGCCGTCAGCTTGACTTCCGAAAGCGGCGGGATCCTGATCCCTTCCGCATTCATCAGAACGAAACGGCTTGCGTTCCAGACCTTGTTCATGAAGTTACGGCTGGCTTCCACTTTTCCTTTGCTGTAACGGCTGTCATTTCCCGGCGCCACGCCCGTGATCAGCGAAAACCTGAGGGAATCTGCGCCGTATTCGTCGATAACTTCCAGCGGATCGATGCCGTTGCCGAGCGATTTGGACATCTTTCTGCCCTGCTCGTCGCGCACAATGCCGTGCAGAAGCACGTCGCGGAACGGAACTTTGCCCGTATGCTCGATCCCCGAGAAAATCATGCGCGCAACCCAGAAGAAAATGATGTCATAACCGCAGGAAAGCACGTCTGTCGGATAGAAATATGCGAAATCATCCGTCTTTTCAGGATATCCGAGCGTTGAGAACGGCCAGAGCGCAGAGGAAAACCAGGTATCCAGCACATCCTCATCCTGTTTCAGATTCTTGCTATGGCAGTGCGGGCATTCCGTCGGATCGGTCTTGGAAACGATCATTTCTCCGCAATCCTGGCAATACCATACGGGGATCCGGTGCCCCCACCAGAGCTGTCTGGAAATACACCAATCCTTGATGCCCTCCATCCAGCTGAAATAAATTTTCGAAAAACGTTCGGGCGTGAACTTGATCTTATTGCGCGCAACCGCGTCGATGGCAGGTTTTGCAAGCGGCTGCATGCGCACAAACCACTGTTTGGAAACGATCGGTTCCACCGTGCTCTTGCAACGATAGCAATGCCCGACGTTGTGCGAATGCGGCTCGATTTTGACGAGCGCGCCGCACGCTTTCAGGTCTTCCACGATCTTCTCGCGCGCTTCAAAACGATCCAGCCCTTCGTATTTTCCCGCCTCCGCGTTCATCGTACCGTCATCGTTCATGACGCGGATCACGGGCAGATTGTGCCGCAGCCCGACCTCGAAGTCGTTCGGATCGTGCGCGGGCGTGATCTTCACCGCACCCGAACCGAATTCCATATCCACGTAATCGTCCGCAATGATCGGGATCTCACGCCCCACCAGCGGCAGAACCAGCGTCTTGCCGACCATGTGCGTATAACGCTTGTCGTTCGGATTCACGGCAACGGCCGTATCGCCGAGCATGGTTTCCGGACGCGTCGTCGCCACCACGATGCTTTCGTCACTGTCTTTGACAGGGTATTTCAGATGCCAGAAATAAGATGCGTCTTCACTGTATTCCACTTCCGCATCCGAAAGAGCCGTCTTGCAGCCGGGGCACCAGTTGATGATCCGATCGCCGCGGTAGATCAATCCTTTTTGATAAAGATTGACAAATACCTCCCGCACCGCACGCGAACAATTCTCATCCATCGTGAACGCAAGGCGCGACCAGTCGCAGGATACGCCCATTTTCTTCATCTGTTCCACGATGCGTCCGCCGTATTTTTCTTTCCATGCCCAGGCGCGTTTGAGGAATCCTTCGCGGCCGACATCCTTTTTCGTAAGCCCCTCTTTCTTCATCTGTTCGACGATCTTGACTTCCGTCGCGATGGACGCATGATCACAGCCGGGCAAATACAGCGCCGAATACCCCTGCATACGCTTGAAACGGATCAAAGCGTCGATGATCGTGTTGTCGAGAGCATGTCCCAAATGCAACTGTCCCGTAATATTGGGGGGCGGAATCACGATCGTGAACGGAATTTTGGAAGGGTCTACTTCCGCACGGAAATAGTTCTTCTCCATCCATTCGGCATACAGCCTGTCCTCGAAATCTTTCGGATTGTACGTCTTTTGCATTTCCATAAACAACCTTCCCCTTTTGCCGTCTCACCCCGCGGCAAAAAAAATTTCTATCGCGCCATCCGCGCCTTTTCCCCATTTTAGTGTATGTGAATCATTATAATAAATCATGCGCCGATTGTCAATCTATTTTGAATTTCCCTGAAAAAATCCGTCGCATTCCCTTTCCCTTTTTTCCGTTTTTCCCCTTTCCCTTCAAGCGGCCTTCAAAAACATTTTCTTCTTCAAAAAAACGCCGACCGAAACACAGAAATTATGTTTTTCCCCGCCGCAATGCGCCGCCCTTCAAAAAAATCTTATCCGAAAAACAAAGCGCACCAAAACACGGGAAGTTCAAACAAAAAAAAAGGCTTCTGCATACAATAAAATATCAGACTTTATATTTTCGGAGAGGTTTTTCATGAAAAAAATACTTACGGCAATTCTCTGCGCTCTGTTTGCAGTGCTTCCTTTCTCTGCCTGCCAGAGCAATACGGGCGCGACCAAGATACGGCTGAGCGAGGTAACCCATTCGGTTTTTTATGCGCCGCTGTATGCGGCGGAAGCACTCGGCTATTTTGAAGATGAAAACATAGAGATCGATCTTTCCAACGGCGGCGGAGCCGATAACGTCATGGCGGCGGTACTTTCGGGCAGTGCGGACATCGGATTCTGCGGGCCGGAAGCGGCACTGTACGTACTGATCGGAGGATCCAACAACGTTCCGACCGTATTCGGTCAGCTGACCAAGCGGGACGGCTCATTCCTCGTTTCGCGCGTCGACGAAGCGGATACATTCGACTGGGCGACCAGTCTTGCGGGCAAAGAGATTTTGGCAGGCCGCAAAGGCGGAGTTCCGGCCATGACCTTTGAGTACATTTTAAATTCGAACGGCTTGACCGACGGCGTGAACGTGCATATGAATTATGACGTGAACTTTAACAACATGACCGCCGCCTTTGAAGGAGGCACGGCCGATTACTGTACGATGTTTGAACCGGTCGCGTCCGAATACGAAAAAGCGGGCAAAGGGTATGTCGTCGCGTCCGTGGGCGAAGCGTCGGGCGAAGTGCCCTACACCTGTTTCATCGCGCGGGAAAATTACATTTCCAAAAACGAAAGCGTGATCGAAGGGTTTTTGCGCGCGGTGATGAAAGGGATCGCTTACATCAACGATACGGACAGCGCGACGGCGGCCGAGCTTTTGAAATCCTATTTCGACGGAACGGAAGTTTCTTCCATCGAAACGTCGCTGGACAGCTACAAAGCCATCGATTCCTGGCAGGAAGACATGACCATGACCGAAGACGCATTCAACCGTCTGCAGGACATCATCGACAATGCCGGAGAACTGGAAAAGCGGGTTACGCTTTCCGAACTGGTCGATACATCCTATTCGACCAGGATCTACGCACAGCTGAACGAATAACATCACCCGCAGTGCAGGCCTTTGCGCCTGCACTGCGGGCGGAAGTTTTGAACAAACGGAGAGGAAACACCAATGAAACAACAGGGCAACCCTATTCTTGAATTTGACAATGTGCGCATGATCTATCATACGAAGACAGGCGAAACGCTTGCCGCAGACGGCATGAGTTTCAGTGTGAACGAAGGCGAATTCATTGCGGTGATCGGGCCTTCGGGTTGCGGAAAGACGACCGTGCTGTCCCTTGCGGCGGGGCTTTTGCCGCCGTCGGACGGGAGCGTGCGCGTGCGCGGCGAAAAGGTACGTCGCGGCATGGCGTGTTTCGGGTATATGCTGCAAAAAGACGAACTTTTCCCGTGGCGGACGGTGGAGCAGAACATTTTTCTGCCCCTGGAGATCAAAAAGATCAACGCCTGAGAAAGGGGGAGAAGACGATGAAAAATCCGATAACCGCGTTCATAGACAAGAAGCTGGAGAAATTCGACCCCAAGTGGCAGGCGGAGCACGGCACGGGCGGCCTGCGCAGCCGCTATTACGACAAGACCGGCATCGCCAAATACCGCGAGTGGCGCGGCGTGCACGACACGCTTGCCGACTACGTCGCCTGGCTCAACAACCTCAAGAGCATGGGCATCATGGTCGCGAGCGCCCCGCTGCCGGTGCTCAAGGGCATGTGGGAATACCGCTGGATGGGCTCCTATCTGGGCACCTTCGCCTTCATCGACCGCCTGTTCGAGGGCTTCCGCGGCTATGAGCTCGTCACCGCGCACAAGTGCATGCACGCTATCGTCCGCAGCCTGACCAAGAAGATCGCCTTCTGCCTGAGCAATGACCGTCGTCTCGGCGGCGGCAAGGATACCGACCGCATCGTTCCCATGGATGAGGTTCTGCCTCCGCTGTTCATGATGGGCTTCAAGGAGCTCGTTCCGTTCCCTCTGCAGACGCTGCCTGAGTTCATCATCTGCGATGTTGACCAGCACATTGAGCCCTACTACATCGACGTTGCCGAGTCCTTCGGTCTTCCCGCCGACGTCTGCTCCCGCTGCGCGGCAGAGACCGGCGTTGCTCTCGACGACGCATTCCCCCTCATCGGTAAGGCAATGATCTCGACCAATATGCCATGCAATGCATCCGAGGCCACCTCCATGTTCCAGCGCCGCCGCATAGGCATGCCGGACTTCCCCGTAACACTCGCCATGATTCACAACGAGCCGGGCGCGCATCCGTATTCCACCCAGATGCTCAAGGACGCCATCGCCTTTGTAGAGAAGGAGTACGGCGTAAAGTACGATTGGGACAACCTCTTTAAGTACGCAAAGCTCATGAACGAGCAGAACACCATTGAGCTTGAAAAGTGGGATTACTTCAAGACTCCGTACTCCGCGCTGTGCGGCATAGCGGAGACTCTGTACCGCCTGTATGCTTGGGCCTCTGTAAACGGCACCGATCCTTACTTCAACAAGGTCGACCGTCAGGTCATAAAGATCATGCGCAAGGCGTACGAGGAGAAGAGAGAGCCCTTCGGCGGCCGTACCCGCCACCGTGCCTTCCTGTGGGGCCCCTCCGCTGTTTACTACACCGATTTCCCGACCTGGGTCCAGAACTGCTGGGGCATCAATATCGTCCTGAACATGGACTCCACCATGGGTCACAACATGATCAACACCGAAGATCCCGACGAGGCAATCAAGGATCTTGCTCTGTTCTCCGAGAAGGCAACCATGCGTCACCACGCCGTCGGCGGCTGGGACAATGTCAACGCCATCTGGGAGTGGGCAAAGAACTTCAACTGCGACATGGTGCTCATGAACGACAACATCGCCTGCAAGGGCATGCTCGGCGTCCACGCTCTCATGGAGGAGCAGGCGAGAGATCTCGGCTTCCACTTCATCTTCATCGAGCATGACCTTGAGGACTGCCGCACCGTCTCCCGTCAGGAAATGCGTAACTGCGTAAACGGCTATATGTCCGTTGTCCTGGGCGAGAAGCCTCTCGATCCTACTATCGTTGAGTTTGACGACAGCGAAGCATATTAATAGGAGGATATAATAACGATGAAAAACGTTGCAAAGATCGGCGGCAAGCTCGCCATGTTCGCATTCCTCGCTTTTGTCGGCACCTTTACCCTGTATATCACCAACGGCGAAAACAAGCTCATATACTATGTCATTCGCCCGCTGCTGAACAAGCATTACGATTCCCAGGTCCGTGACCGCAGGATCGTCTGATTGCACAATCTAATCACTGAGAGGCCCCGATTTTCGGGGCCTCTTTTTTGATTGAGGTCATATTGACATTTTTGTTGAATATGTATAGCAGAGCACTGTTTATATGCAAAAAAACCTGAATTTTTCATATAAACAGACGTATATTCTCTTGCAAATCCAAGGCACTTGTGTTAAACTGTTATCAAAATGCGTAAGGTATGTCTAAGCGCAATTGAAGGGGGGACGTATTATTGGAAAATAAAGCAAAGATCATAGCGGTTGCCGGTAAAGGCGGCGTCGGCAAGACGTCGATTTCGGCGTCGATCGTAAGACTTTTAGTGGAAAACTTTCCGGATAAAAAGATCCTTGCGATAGATGCAGACCCCGCTGTCGGCCTGTCTGTCGCTCTCGGCGTTGATGTTAAGCTCACACTTGACGATATCCGTATGAGCATTGTTGACAGCGTCGAAAACGGCGAAACAAGAGAAGCGCTCGAGCTTCTGAGCGAGGCGCGATTCAAGATCTTTGACGCACTGGTCGAAATGCCCGGCTTTGCATTTCTCGGCAT
>USSJ01000051.1 GCA_900557285.1 uncultured Clostridia bacterium
AATCTGGTTTAAACTTCTGCACGGCGGCGATATCGCATCCACCGAGGAAAACCTGATCGATGCGGCGGCGGGCGAAAATTATGAATGGACGGATATGTACGCCACTTTCGCAAAAGAAGCGCGCGAAGAAGGGTTCGATCATATCGCTTTCCTGTTCGAACAGGTCGCCGCAATCGAAAAAGAACATGAGAAACGTTATCTTGCACTTCTGGACAACGTAAAAAACGAACTCGTATTCTCCCGCGACGAAGACTGCATCTGGCAGTGCTCCAACTGCGGTCATATCGTGATCGGGAAAAAAGCTCCCGAAGTTTGCCCCGTTTGCGCGCATCCGAAGGCATATTTCCAGCTCAAAGCGGAAAATTATTGATTTTATCCCCTTTTTTTGTAAAACCCTGCCGCGGATTTAAAATATTTTCATCCAAAGCAACAGGCTTTTTGGCGGCGCATTACTTCACGGCAATGCGCCGCTTATTTATTTTAATTTGAGAGGTAAATCATGAATCCGAACGCATTCCACGCCATGTCTTACGGCGTCTACATCGTTTCAACATGGGACAACGGCAGACCGACCGGCTGCACCGCAAACTGCGCCGCCCAAATTACGGCAAATCCTGCTACCGTCATAGTCAGCATCAACAAAGACAACTATACCAACCGCTGCATCACAGATTGCGGCCATTTTGCGATTTCTGTTCTCGCCGAAAATTCCGATCCTTCCATCATAGGCACTTTCGGATTCCGCTCGGGAAAAGATTTCAACAAATTCGATAACGTCGCTTACCAGGTGCGCGACACGCTCCCCATCATTTCCGACAGCTGCGCTTACATCGCCTGCCGCGTCATCAATACGATGGATACGCCTACCCACACGATCTTCCTGGGAGAAGTTATCGGCGCAGAAGTTACGAGCGGCAATCCGCCCATGACTTACTCTTATTATCATAAAGTCATCAAAGGGAAAACCGCCAAAAATGCACCGACGTATATTCCTCCTCAGGAACAGACAATCGGAAAATGGGTTTGCTCCGTTTGCGGCTATGAGTACAGCGGCAATATTCCCTTTGAAGACCTGCCCGACAGCTGGACTTGTCCCGTTTGCGGACAGCCGAAATCTGTCTTCCGAAAAAAATAATTTCAATTTGTATGCAAAATTGCAAAACATGACAGCACAACTCTTCTTCGGCATTTCGCTTTTGCAACTGCACCAATGCAAGCACATAAACGCCCTTCTGCGCAAATTTTGTGCAGAAGGGCGTTTTTTTACGATAAGTAAATTATCTCAGAATCACAAAGCATCATCCAAAATGATCACCCCCGCAGACAATCCCGGAAGCTACCACATAAGTATCCTTCCGTCAGCAATCACTTTCATAAAAGGCGGCATTTGGATTACTTTATGAACAAAGCCGCCGACGCAAATGCGTCGGCGGCAGAATTTTATAAATTTCGATCAGCCTTCCATTTTTTCGAGGAGTTTCAGATCGATTCCCTTTTCACCGATCTTGATGATCTCCACTTTCACGGTATCACCGATATTCAGCACGTCTTCCACCTGGTTGATGCGTTTTTCGCTCATCTTGGAGATATGGATCATGCCGTCTTTGCCGGGTGCGAGTTCCACAAATGCTCCGACTTTGGAAAGAATGCGGACAACCGAGCCGATAAACATATCGCCGACTTCCGGATCACGCGCGATCGAAAGAATGATCGCCTTTGCGCGCTCCGCATTGTCAATATTTTCGCCATACGTCGCAATGCAGACTTTTCCGTCGTCATCGATATCGATCTTGACGCCCGTCTCTTCGATGATCTTATTGATCACTTTTCCGCCGCTGCCGATCACTTCACGGATCTTTTCGGGATCAATGTTGAAAGACAGGATCTTCGGCGCGTACTTGGAAAGATGCGTGCGCGGTGCGGGCAGAACATCCAGCATCTTGTGCAGAATGAACTGACGTCCTTCGTTCGCCTGCGCGATCGCACGGCGCAGAATATCTTCGCTGATGCCCTTAATCTTGATATCCATCTGGATCGCCGTGATACCCTTTTCCGTTCCGGCAACCTTGAAGTCCATATCGCCCAGGAAATCTTCCAGACCCTGGATATCCGTAAGGATCGCAACTTTATCGCTGTTCGTATCTTTGATCAGTCCCATTGCGCAGCCTGCCACAGGAGCTTTGATCGGAACACCGGCATCCATGAGCGCCAGCGTCGAACCGCAGACACTGGCCTGCGACGTAGAACCGTTGGAACTGAGCACGTCCGAAACCATACGGATCGCATACGGGAATTCTTCCGCACTCGGAACGACCGGTTCCAGAGCACGTTCCGCCAATGCGCCGTGCCCGATCTCGCGGCGGCCGGGGCTCTTGAGGCCTTTCGCTTCGCCCGTCGAATATCCCGGGAAATTATACTGATGCATATAGCGCTTGGACACTTCGTCGTCCAGGCCGTCCAGTTTCTGTACTTCGCTCAGCGTGCCCAGCGTGCAGGTAGAAAGAACCTGCGTCTGTCCTCTCGTGAACACCGCCGAACCGTGTACGCGCGGCAAAATGCCCGTTTCGCACCAGATCGGACGGATCTCTTTGAGCGACCTTCCGTCGGGACGTACGCCTTTTTCCAAAATCTTCGCACGAACCTTTTCTTTTGTCAGATAATAGAGGCTGTCCTTGATTTCGCGCGCTTTGTCGGGATACGTATCCGCAAAATGCGCCAGAACATCCTTTTCCACTTCGTTCTGTTTTTCTTCGCGGGCCTGGCGGTCAAACTCTTCCAAAGCCTTGTCCAGCATGTCCGACGCATACGCACGGACTGCCGCATCGATGTCCTCGGGAACATGATACAGTTCCATCTCGCGCTTGGGTTTGCCGATCTCTTTCTGGATCATTTCGATGAATGCGCACTGCTTTTTGATCTCTTCATGTCCGAACAGAATAGCCTGCACCATCTCTTCATCCGAAATCTCTTTCGCGCCCGCTTCCACCATCATGATGGCGTCTTTCGTGCCAGAAAGTCCGAGACTTAAAACGCTCTTTTCACGCTGCGCATTGTCCGGATTGATGACATACTGACCGTCCACCAATCCCACCTGCACCGATCCCGTAGGCCCCGCCCAGGGAATATCCGAAATGCTCAGTGCAATCGAGCTGCCCATCATCGCAAACGGTTCCGGAGGAATGTTCGTGTCCACCGAAAGCGCCGTAGCGATCACAACGACGTCGTTGAACAATCCCTTCGGGAACAGCGGGCGGATCGGACGGTCGATCAGACGGGATGTAAGGATCCCCTTATCGCTCGTTCTTCCTTCACGCTTTTTGAATCCGCCGGGGATCTTGCCCACGGCATACATTTTCTCTTCGAAATCTACCTGCAAAGGAAAGAAATCCATTCCTTCCCGAGGCGATTCGGACATGGTTACGTTGACCATCACCACCGTATCGCCGCAGCGCACCACACACGAACCGTTCGCCTGCTCTGCATATTTGCCCGTCTCTACGATGACCTTTCTTCCGCCCACTTCCGTTTCAAATTGTCTGTAATTGTTCTTCATTCTATACTCCTTGACTCTATACTCACCGCGAAAGATCCCCGATCTTACGCGTTCTTTACAGCATTTCCCGCACAAAATGCGGCCGCGCCGCTCCCCTTCGGATCCCGTTTTCTATCCTCTGTCTGTCATACAAACGGCAACCGACTGCGGCAAGCCTGTCCTAATTTATAAAAGGGCCGAACATCCGTTCCGCCCTTATTTTCGCTTATTTTCTCAAATCGAGACGGGAAACGATATCCCTGTACTTTTCAATATCTTTGCTCTTGATATAATCGAGCAGTCCGCGGCGCTGTCCGACCATCTTCAAAAGTCCGCGGCGGCTGTGATTGTCGTGCGGATGCTGCTGCAAATGCTCGTTCAGATGGTTGATACGCTCCGTCAAAAGCGCGATCTGCACTTCCGAAGAACCCGTGTCGCCGTCATGCCGTTTGTACTCTTCAATGATCTGATTTTTCTTTTCCTTTTCCATTGTTTTACTCCTTGGAAATCTTTTATTCACGCAAATCAAAGTACGGCGAGGAGAACCGCGCGCCCTTGAATTACGCATGGTATTAGTTTAACACATTTTTCTGCGTTTGTAAACTGAATCAGAAATATAATTTTCGATTCCCGCCAATTCTTTTGCTTTATGCCTTTATAAATCCTGAACGCGCGCCCTTTTCTTAAATCAGCGTGCGAAAAACCCTGTTCCGTCCGTCAAAGCACAAGCGCACACAATTTTTTTGCGGACAGCAAAATACGTCGGATAAAAACCTTTCACACGGCCCGCTTGTCAGTCTTTCTTTTCGGCAACTTCCCCATCGGTTGTTGCCGTCCCGCCCTTGTTTTCCGCATCCGTATCTTCCTGAAGGGTATCCTGCGCACCGCTTTCCGCCCCTTTCGGATCTTCCTGCGAACCGATCTGATTTTTCTTTCCGTCCGCATCGGAGCCTGTTGCGCTGTCCCGGATACAGGCATTTGCGATCCGGGAAGAAAGCGGAAGAAAAAGCTGTACCACCGGCCCCGTCAGCAAAACGGCTACCACCGTACCCGCGCCGATCACGCCGCCCATTGCCCAACCCAGTCCTGCAAATACCGCATCGCACAAAAGCCTGACCCATCGGAACTGCAGATGAATGCGCGTTCCGACTTTATCGGAAAGAATCATGGCGACGAGATCGTTCGGCCCCGTCCCCGAACGGCTCGCGATCACGATCGACATGCCGAACGCTAAAATGATACACCCCGCAACCATGCATAAGATCCGAAGCCAGAGCGGAGATTCTTCCCCGATCTTTCCCGAAAAAATCCATAAGAAAAAATCGATGATCCAACCGCCGCAAAAGGCGCAGACAAAAGACCCCGGTTTGACATATCCACGGGTAAAAATCAACATGATGATCAACAACAGGATCAGCATTCCCACATGACAAGTCCCGATGCCCAGCCCCGTCAGTGAAGAAATCCCCTGTACAAACACAGTAAAAGGATCTGACCCCAGATTGGAAAGCAGAAAAAGCGTGACCCCGAAATGCGCAACCACAAGCCCGGCTAAAAGCACTGCCAACCCTATAACCCACTGCCGTAAGGTCCGCTTTTTTGTATCCGCCTGAAAAGTGGCCATCCGTTCGCTCCTCCTTTTCCCTTTTTCCTTTTTCCCCTATGTGACAGACGTCTTATCTTTCTGCCCCCTATATCCGCAACATTGCAATGCAACGCGTTTTTTCCGTTCGCCCTTCCGAACGAAATCAGACTTCCTTTCTCAATTTTTGCTTTATGACTGCTCGGAGGCAATCATCCCTCCCTTCCATTCCAGCCCAAAGCATCCCAAAACAAGGTTTCCGTACAGAATTTTCTTTTCCCTTTATCACAATTTTACTTGAATCCTTTGAAAGTGTCAAGCCGCTTTTTAAAATTTTCACAATGAATCGGACATTTGTACGACACCCTTGAAAAAAGCAAATAAAATACTTATGCTCAGGCTGTTTTTCCCGTACAAAAAAAGACTTGTGCCGCAATAACACAAGTCTTTCCATTCTTAAATCTGCAATTTTTTTGAAAGCTAATAGAACCGCAGTCCTGCTTATTCCTGATTTAAAAACAGCTTTTTGCCGTCAATGATCGCCCGGATTTTTTGTATATACGTCGGAATGTCTTTCGGCGCTCCGATCCGCTCGATCCTGCCTTCCGCGGGGAATATCTTCTTCCCGACCGCATTCGCGCCGCAGGCAATGTTGTCCGAGATCTCCTCCATCACGTCCACATTGTAAATGCAGGCCTTGCCAGGTTTCGTCCAACCTGTATTTTCACAATTTCCCGCCATATATTTCTGCCTGTACATGTAGTACGGCTCATACCCAGCTCCGCTCAGTTTTTCGCGCGAATAGCCGATCATCTCCGAGATCCCCGCCACACAAAGGTACGACTCTTCTTCCTTGAGTTTCGCTCCCTTTTTCAGGCACAGCGTATGCACCGTGATATTCTCGGGAGAAAGCGCCACGGCTTTGTCAATGCTCTCGCAAAATTCCCCGACCGTTTCGCCCGTGAGCCCCGCGATCAGGTCACAATTCACGTCAAAGCCGAATTTCTTCGCCATTTCAAACGCCCTGTAAATATCCGCCGACGTATGATTCCTGCCGATCCTTTGCAGCGTAGCGTCGCTGAAACTCTGCGGATTCACGCAAATGCGCGTTACGCCGTAATCTTTCAGCATCTGAAGTTTTTCATCCGTAAAAACGTCCGGACGCCCCGCTTCCACCGTGTATTCCGAACATTCCGCCGCAAACGGAGCCGCCGCATCCAGTACCCTTCTCAAAGCCTCCGTCGGCAATACGAGCGGCGTTCCTCCTCCGATGTACACACTTTTCAGCTTGCGATACAGGCCTCTGCACGCCGCAATTTCTTTTTCCAGTGCGTCCAGATACCCGTCCAGATACTGCCCCGTGCGGTTGATATCCGCCGTTATGAACGAGCAATAATTGCATTTGGAAGGACAGAACGGAATTCCGATGTACAGATCCGCGATCCCCTCTTCACGCGAATAGATCCCTTTCTGCGATTCCAAAACCGCGCGCACGAGCCGAATATTTTCCCGACTCACGCCGAATTTTTCAAACAGCGGTTCAAATTTTCTGCCCGCTTCCTCTTCCGCATACGCAAGTTTCGTCGGACGGATCCCCGTCAGCGCGCCCCAGGGCATACTCTTACCCGTTTCCGCTTTCAGCGCTTCGTAGAGAGCAAGTTTTGCAAACCGCCGCGCATACCGCTTGAATTCGATCTCGCCGCCGTATTCCTGCGCCTCGCCGAACGCATACTCCCTGTCACCGATTCGGATCGTATTGTTAAATTTGTATCCGTCCGCGGAAAATGTGTGCCTTACTTTCGGAACGTTTGAACCGAAAAGCCGCATGACGTCCATCAGTTCCGCGCGCAGAAATTCTGCATCCGTTTCCAGGCAACACTCCTGTTTTGTTACATTTTCTTTCATACGTCATCTGTTTTTTTGCGCAAAACTTACTGCGCATACGGATTGAACTTCCGTTCATGCTCCAACGTCGTCGTTTCGTCGTGTCCCGGGTAAACGGTCTTGTCGCCCGAAATGGCAAACAGCTTTTTCACGCTCGAAATCAGCGTGCTCATGCTTCCGCCCGGAAAATCAGTCCTGCCGATGCTCTCCAGAAACAATGTATCGCCCGTAAAAAGCGAGTCTTTGCTCAGAAAACACACGCCGCCCGGCGTATGTCCGGGCGTTGCGATCACAAAGAACGGAATGCCGCACAACTCAAATGAATCGCCGTCCTTAAAGATGAAATCCACCGTAAACGGGGTCACGGATACGCCCATTTTCCTTGCAAGGTTCTCCTCCCCGTTGATCACGGCCACTTCATCTTTGCTGCATCCGATCTTCGCGCCCGAAGCCTGCGTCGCCGCACAGCCGCCGATATGGTCGAAATGCCCGTGTGTCAGCAATACGTATTCGATTTTCAATCCCTTTTCCGCCGCAAAATTCAGCGCTTCCGTGCCGCCGCAGTCGATCAGCACCGCCGTCCTGCCGTCCTGCGTCAAAAGATAACAATTTGCATGCAATACGCCCGAAGGCACTGTATAGATAGTCATATCTCCCTCCGCTATTATTTCGTTGCCGTACGGAATACTTCCGTGATACGGTCGTCCGCCTGGATCTTTTTGATCAGAAGATCGATCTCTTCTTTCCCGTTCAGGCGTATATTTGCTTCGATCACCGCATCCTTGTTCTTATCAAACCTTGAATTGACGCCCGTGATCATCAGCCGCATATCGCTGACTACATTCGTCAGCACCGAAAGCGCCACGCCCTGATCCTTCGCTTTGATCACGATGCCTGCCACAAACCTGCCGCCGTTCGTG
>USSJ01000052.1 GCA_900557285.1 uncultured Clostridia bacterium
ATCCATTCGGAAGGAAGATAATGCAGGATCTTCTTCTGTGCGACGTCGCGCTGTACCTGCTGAGAAAGCGACACTACCCATCCGAATACGTCCTTTCTGTTTTTGCGATAGGGATGAATCCCCCGCGCCATCCAGATACATTCCACCGCGCCGCATTCCGTTTTACCGCTGCGGTTTCCCCCGAATACCCAACGATTGCGTTTCCTGCATTTGTGAAAAGCGATCTGTTTTTTGTGTTTCTTTCTGCCTGTATTGTAACGGGCAAGCGGATTCTCCCTGCGGCGCGCCTGTTCTCGTTCGATCTGCATGATCCGTTCCAGAGTTTCTTTCTCCTGCCTGTCCACCCCATCGCCTCCTTTTGCCGCCGCGCAACTCGATTATACCCGCAAAACATTGCGTTTCCAAATTTCCCCGACAACAAATTTCTTGAGTTTCGTCTTATTTTTGAATGAACGTATTCAAATTTTAAAGCCAACTCCTCTTTTTGACAACATTCGGCGGTATTCGCGTTTATTTCTCCCGTTTCGCGCCGTTCGGCGCGTTATAATGGTACACAGCCTGAAAAAAAGAGGTGAATCATGAAAAAATTCCGGATACTGCCATTCCTGGCGCTGCTTGTGTTCTGCCTGCCGCCGCGCGCGGCATATGCGGAAGATACGGATGCATACGCACGCATCACGCAACCGAACGTCTACTTTTATGAAAAAGCGGACGAAAATTCCGGGCTTTTTATTCTGCCCGAAACATATTTCATCAAAATCACGGGCGAATCGCAGGATTATTATGCGGCGGAGTACCTTTCCGATACCCCCGGCCGCACTCCTATCTACGGATATTGCCGTAAAACGGATGTCGAACTCGTCGATTACATACCCGAAACCCCCTTTCTCGTCTATGATACCGAGGTCACATTCCGCACCTCTTCCGACAATCTTCCCGACGAATTCATCGTGGAATATAAGATCGGCGCCGCCTTTTACGGTACGTTTTCCTACGGTTCCTCCACTTGTTATTACGTCGAACTGGACGGAAGGTTCGGTTATGTTCCCGCGGCGGCTTGCGAGCCGCTCTCTTACCTTCCGAATACCGAACACACCGAAAGCACGCCTTCCGATCAGAACAGCGATCCCGCAAAACCGCAATCGGTGAGCGCGCTCAACGTCGTACTTATCAGCGCACTTGCCGTGACTGCCCTCGGAGCAGTGTACTTCCTGTTCCGCCCCGCCAAAAAACAACCGCGCCCCCTCGACGAGGACGCCGAAGACTTTTTTTGATTTTTCGTCCGAGGCTTTCCTTCCTCCGCGGATCCTTTCATACGTTCATCAGATTTGCTTCCCTTGCCGTTCCTTTCTCTGACAAATTTTCCGCCCCTTTATAGGAATGCACCTTCGCGTCGACAACGATTTTGATAGTTTTTCCCGTTACGGCAGATCCGAAATTTTGCCCGCTCTCTTTGCGGTCTTTGGCGCAGGGCGCCGCGTCGCTGACGTGCAATTCGCCGCGCGTCCGCTTGTCCACAACGGAGAGCTCCCCGCTGCGCCTGACGCGCTCCAAAAGCCCCGTCATGTACGGCACCGACGCAAAAGTCCGCAAAAACCAATCCTCGTCCATCCCGCTCCGCAAAAACAAATGATTCAGCTTTTCCCCCAGACGCTTTTGCCTGCGGTAATACGTGCGCTCGCAATAATCACAGCGGATGTCGCCAAAATCGCGCTCCAACACCTTCTTCCTACGGAAATATTTGTATTCCAGCAAATACCTCTCTTCGCGGTTCAGCTTCCCTAAAATTTCCTCCATTTTCGCCTGCAAAACCGTGAAACAGTCGCGTATGTACAGATAATCGAGAATTTTCTCGACACATTTCTCCGCCGTTTCTCTCCCGCTGAACGAAGCATACGCCTTCGCCTGCGCGTATTGTCCGATGTTTTCCGTCAGCTTTTCCAGCTTCGGCCATACAAGCAGTAAAACTTTTTGATATGCCTTCACCTCTCGTCCCCTCCTTTCCGATTGATTTCCTTCTTTCGTTCCAGGAAATTTTTTCCAATTCCGTGCGGCAAAATAAAAAGTTCTTTCCCGACACTCCGCGATCCCGCTTCCCATGCCCGCCATCGCTTCCGCGCCACGATAACTCTTTCTCTTCCGTTCGTATGATTTTTACGCAATCTAATTATCGCATACATTTTTCCCCTTTTCTACCTTGCCCGACAACTTTTTACAAACATTTGTTTGTTTTTATTGTATTTATACTATACCAGATTAAACAGGCATATGATTGCCTGTTTTTTTAAATTTTTTCAAGTTTTGGAAAGATTCTGACGGGGAAAAGAGGATAAATTCTATCGACAAACGCGCGCGCGTGTGATATAATAAAAAAAAGCCGAAGCAGGCGTCATAAAAAACGGACAAAGTTCCTGCATGGCGGCGCGCAAAATACAAATCCGAACGGATCCGCGGTTTCGGGAAAACGCTGAAAAACGGCGGATCGGTGTCCGATCCGTTGACGGTCGGGCGTGAGGATTTTACCGCCCTGCTTTGGGCGCAGCCGGACAGAAATCACATCGGGTTGCGCACGAAGTAAAAAACGGCAATAAGAAAAAGGCCCGAAACGGCCTGGGGAAACACATGAAAAGAAAACTGACAGCGATCGTATTGTTTATTATTCTGATTCTGAGTACGGCGGGAAGCGTCGTATGGGCGGAGCCTGCTCCCTTGGCAACGGAGGAAAATCAGACACAATTGGGGCTTCTGCTGCCGGAATCGTACGAACAGTATCTCAAACTTACCGCCCCGACGGATTTTGCTCTTTCAGCGAAATACATCGCCGTTGCCGACAAGACCACGGGACAGACGGCATCCATTTATATTCTGGACAGAACGGGCAACATTTACAAAACATTCACATTCAGTACTCCCAACTCCATTACGTCGCTGAATTTTTACAGCGACGGCGGAACAGATTACCTGTTTTTCATCGTGCCGTCCAACCAGGTCTATTACCTTGACCTGAGCGCTGAAAGTCTGACAGGGACGGAACAGCTTCTGAGCGGACTTGCCCCTTCCGTCATGCTCATCAACGGGAACGAGATTTTTTATTCCAAAACCACGGAAGGAAGCAGCTCCCTTTTCCATGCAACGCTGGACGGACTCACCGTCGGCAATGAAACGGATATATTGCAGGGCGGAACTTTACAGACAGGCAACGCGCGTTTCAGCCTTTATGAGGGGCAGGTGTACGTATCGGAAAACAATAAAGTATACAAGTGCTATGCCGATCACATCGACAAGACTACGACGGCTGCGATCACGTACGATTCGATCGAACAATTTGCAATGATCGGGCTGAACGAAGTGCTCTACTCCAACTCTGGCAATCTGTTGTATTACAGCAACGAGACTCAGAGTATTGCGAACAGCTGTTCTGTGATCAAATATTACGAAGGCAAAATATATGTGATTTACGGCGACGGAATTTCCGGATTCAATGCGGCAGCGAAAAGTTTCAATGATTACAGGGTCGACAAATACGCCGACACGAAAAACCGTATCGCGCAGGATGCGAAAGACATTTCACTTTGGGGCAACCGCCTTGTGATCGCCGACCAGACCAACCGCCGCGTGCTGATCTTTGATAAAACAAATGCGCAATCCCCTTACTCTGTCATAGACGGCATCGAATTCGGCCAGATCGTCTGCGCGGGAAAGGATACGTTTGCCGTTTCCGACACATCCCAGGTTCTGATCTATAACTACGACGGTACCCTCAAAGCGACGCTGGCAAAATCTTTGTTCGATTCGGTCATTCACAGCATCGCCTATTCTTACGGCAATTATTATATCGTCGGCGAAGGCAACCGCAACGCCTACATTTTCCCCGAAACAGGGACGGACAGCACCCTGCTGCAAGGCGGTGTAAATTTGCAGAGCGCCGTCTGCACTTCCGTCACCGCCGACATATTCGGAAATCTGTATGTATTGCAGGGAGCATCCGTTTATCGGTATACGGCGGACACATTCGGAGCGGGCGCAACGGGTGAACATATCTGCACATTTTCCGAACCGCCCGTTAAGATCCTGTGCGATTTTGTCGGAAATATTTATGCCTGCACGGAAGACAGTATTCTAAGATACAGCGCCGCAGATCAGAAAATAACAGACTTTGAGATCGGAACAGAACTCAACGCTCTCGTTTACAATAACGGCGCGTCCTCTGCCGTATCTTTTGCATTGAGTTTTGAAAACAGCGAAATGTATATCCTTTCGGACGGATTTATCGCAAAGACAGAAAGTTTCGGGATCGCTTCCATCAACAACTTGTCCGCCGAGCAGACTTACGAAAAAATATTTGTAAACGGCACCGATCAGAACACTGCCGACAATACGCTGATCCGCGCTCATGAAAATTGTGTGGGCATACGGCTGGATTTTTCTGCTTTCACGAAAGATTCTTCCGTTCTCCCCTGCGGCGATTACCTGCGCTTTTCCGAAGAGAAAATCGGCACA
Source organism: uncultured Clostridia bacterium (assembly GCA_900557285.1). Classification (GTDB taxonomy): domain Bacteria; phylum Bacillota; class Clostridia; order Christensenellales; family Borkfalkiaceae; genus Borkfalkia. The sequence goes on from USSJ01000052.1 coordinate 4,501, forward strand.
CTCCTTGCCGAAACGGATGACGGAGTCGTCGTTCTGTTCCATGACCTGCAAGAAAACGATACAAACCCCATCACAAACCGCAGTTATGAGATCTATCTGTTGCCGAAAGGAAGCGACTACGAATCTCTCGGTACGCAGTATTATACGCAAAAAGGCACAAATTTCATGGCGACCGTTTCCAACGACGTAGGCCTCTATAAATACCCTGCCATGTATAAATTCCGCACAAACAGCGAAGGCACGGCTGAAATCCTCGGCAAGATCGCGGATTTAAAACAGGGCACACAAGTCTTTGTGTTGGGAGAACTCAATCCCGGATCGGATGTCTTGGACGCGGGCTCCTATTCGTTTATCCTGTTAAAAACGAATTCGGGAGATGTGTACGGCTTTGTCCCGACCGCTTACCTGATCCAGACCGGTGAGGGCGCCACCGCCGAAGGTTCTTTCGTGTTCCGCAATCTGATCGACGGGGCTACCGTCACCCTTTACAAAAACACGGATACCCTTCTTTTGCAAAACAGAGAACGCCTGCAAGTTTACGGCGATGCAAACGAAAGCAATCTCATCTTTGTCGCTTATGTCGATGCGGACGGAAATACGTATACGGGCTGGATTGAGGAATCTCTCCTTGAAAAAGAAGACAGCTCCATCATTGCCGTACTGGTGATCGTTCCGCTCGTCTCCGCCGTCGTGCTCTTTTCTGTCTGCTACCTGATTTTGCGGAAACAGCCGACCCTGCAATAATATCCGTTCTGAATTTCCCCGAGCGGCTATGCGGACTTCCTGTTTTGGCTGAACTTTTAAACAGATATCGCTTCCCTGTAATATTAAAATGAATGCCGCGGCTTATTTATAACTGCGGCATTTGATTTGGACATTGAAAAAGCCCGTCTGCACAAAATTTTGTGCAGACGGGCTTTTTCTACTTTAAGAAAACATCATGAATTTACTTTCCGGAAAAAGCCGAAGGCGGAGAGCAACATTGCTCTCCGCCTTCGGCTTTCCCCCTCGATCAAGCAGTCTTATTCAAAATCCCCGTGAGTAAACGCAGGTTCCGCACCGGTGTAAATGGAAAATTCCCGATCCAAATCAAAGTCATCGGCACTGTCAAATGCGGCCAGTTTGGAAATGGAAACCTCGTAAGCGGTCATCGTTTTTACTTCATATTCCGAAATTTTCTTTTGGTATTCGCGGCTCTGAATGCGTCCCGAAAGAGCGATCTTATCCCCCACCTGCAAATTTTTCACAAAGCGGGCGTTTCTGCCCCAGGCTATACAGGGAATGTAATCGGATTTATTGTAAGCCCTGTCCACGGCGACAAGAAGGTCGGCGATCTCAAACGGCGTTGTACGGTAAACGGGCGGTTTGCAGATATATCCGCTGAGCACAATGCTGTTCGGATTTTTGGAAGGCGGCACATCCACGGGTTCCCGCACAAAAACGGTCAGCATCAGGCGAGACTTCCCGTTTTCGATTTTATTGTAAGAACGGAACTGTCCCATCGCGCAGAGCGTGGAACCGATCTTCAGATCCTGTTCGGAGATCAGACGTTCGGATACGGTCACGGGCAAAATATCCGCCTGTCCCGAAAGCCGCATCACTTTGACATACAATTCGTAAAAACCTTCGCCATACACTTCATGGGAAAACGTCGCTTCGCTGACGATTTCGCCTTTGATAAATACCTTGTTGTTCTTCTCTGTGCCGTTCATAAAAAAGTACCTCCAGAATATCCTATCGCGTTTCGGTGTTTTTCAGGACGCGCTGTGCTGCCTGCCGTTCGCGTCAACGGTAAAATGATCGCGGTAAATGAGTTCCCCTGCCGGAACAAATTCATAACCGCTGTTTTGCAATGTCGCCAGTACGGCGGGCAATGCTTCGGCTGTATGTAAACCGTTGTTGTGACACAATATGATACTGCCGCTCTTTGCCTTCCCCACTATGCGCAATGTGATCTCCGACGCAGACAGATCTTTCCAATCCAGACTGTCCACATCCCACTGAATCGTATAAAGTCCCATATCTCTTGCCGTTTCGATCAGAAGATCGTCGTAATCCCCGTAAGGCGCACGGAAAACCTCCACCGGTTTTCCGGTTACCGCCGTAATCGCTTCCGAAGAAGTCTGCAATTCACGGCGGATATCCGCTTCCGACAATTTTGACATATACGAATGCGTAGAACTGTGCGTGCCGATCTCATGCCCCGCCTCATCAATTTTTTTGACGTATTCGGGGTACTTTTCCGCCCAGAATTCCACCATAAAAAATGTGGCGCGTACATTTGCTTTTGCCAGCGCATCCAGGATCGCATCCGTATGATCGGTACCCCAGGCGCAATCAAAAGAAATGGCAACTTTTTTATCTTCCCGTTCCACACTGTAGATGGGGAGTTTGCGGACCGTCCCGCCCGTAAAAAGCGCATAAGCGCCCGTCGCCTGTACCAACAAGACCAACGCCAGCATCACCGCCGCAAACCCAACCGCCGCAGCCGCACGCCGCGCATGTACAATACCGATCTTCATTTCTCCACCTGATTATACTATCCGCACGCATAAAAAATTTGACAAACAATGACGAAAAAACACTGAGATTGACGTTTTTGCTTTTTCTCATTCTTTCACATGCGCCGATTTTTTTATTCTATCTATATTCCGCTCTTTCGGGATTTATTCCAGCCCCCGTTCCGCGAACATCGGTTCCGTCCAACGCTCCGACGGCGCCGCCAAGTTCTTGCCCGCAAAAATTCCGATCAAACGCCCTGCGCGGCGACCTGCCGCAAAACGGGCGTTCGGCACGCGCCTCCCCCTGCACCGCGACTTACCGCCTCTGAAAATCCGATTCGGACCGTCCGCGGCAAAGGGCGTCAGCGCAAACAATTTGCGCTGACGCCCTTTGCCTGACATGAAAATAACGCCGCCCCCTTCGCTAAACAGCGAAGGGGGCGGCGTTATCAAACATTCTCAATGGAACATATGGATCGAACGCGTAAAACGAGAAACGATCAATCGTCCGAAAGATACTTCATCGACCAGAAAGCAACCGCTTTGCAGTTCTTTTTGTATTTGATATTCTTGCCCTTTGTCGTGCGGTCTTCGATGGTGATATTCTCCTCGGTATCCGCCTGGAACAGAGTGTTATCGTCCATAAGGACCGCAAACTTATAGGGATTGGTCACATAATCGGAATAAATGACTTTACGTTTTCCGCCGAGGTCGACGATCTTCACGCCCTTGCGGTAGCGAGCCATCGGATCGATCTGCGATGCGATCACTTTCTTGATCGTATTGCCGTCGGTTGCAATGATGATCTCGCCTT
>USSJ01000053.1 GCA_900557285.1 uncultured Clostridia bacterium
GACTCTTACCGTTTCCGGCAACAGTATTTATGTCTACGCAACCGATTGCCCGAATCTTACGATCAGCGGGGTTACCTCGACCAACTGGCGCAACGTGTTTATCGACGGGGAAGCAAGCTATATCGCGCGCAATTCGAATATCAACATCAATCTGAACAGTACTGTTACCGTTGCGTCAGGTATCAAAGATTCCAAAGAGGAAAAATATGAATTGCTGTTGTCCATTCCCGATAATGGTGCGCATTATATTGTCGGAAGGAGCGGCACAACGTATATAAGTCCCAATTATGACGGAGTAAAAACGGAGTTCGTGCAGTTTTCGATTGACAGTTCGAATAATTTAAAATGCAGTTCGGAGAATCTTATTTCATCGTTACATGGGTGAGATTTTCAAAGAGAATAAAGGTATAAAGGAGTAAGATATGTTTGCAAAATTTGATGAAAACGGAAATATCATTTCCTGTTCCGATGCCGCAAGTCTGCAGGATGTGCGTCCGGATCCTGAAGGGTTTGAAGAAATTCCCGAATTTTCCGAGGAAGACAGGTTGTTTTTAATAAAAGAAAACGGTACGGTGACGGTGAACGAAACACTCAAAAAGCAGAGTGCCGAAGATCGGGAAAAACTTGAAAAATATCTACGGAATAAGGCAGAACTCGCAAAATTGGCCGAAGATATGGTACAGTATGTCGCGGGAGAAGACGTTCCGAATATAGAAGACCGAAAGTCGGAATTTATCCGTATTCACAACGAGGTCCGCGCTTATGAAGGGAAAGAGGCGCGAAATGTCCTGTAAGACGGACGAGTCCAATGAAAAATGCCGCTCGTATTGTACCGTGAAAACGGTGGAGGACGAGTGGCTTTACGGAATATTTTAAGAAGAGGAAAAGGAATGAAAAGTTTGGGGAGTTTTTGATCTGCCCCGCGAAAGGCTGCTTTAATTTTTAATAAATTTATTGCGGATATTTTTAGTATTTCTGACTATCCTGTACACTTGGGTAAAAATGCGTCATAAACCGTCAAAATCCGACATAAAATATATTACTGCGATTAAAGGAAGCGGGGGTATAAAAAGGTGTGGGAGTATATGGAGCGACGCGCGCGTCAGTGTGCAGAGTATATTTTAAAGACGGGGACAACGGTACGCGATTGTGCAAAGCATTTTAATATCAGTAAATCGACGGTACATAAAGATGTAACGGAGCGTTTGAAAGAAGTGGATTTACTGCTTTGGGGGGAAGTGCGGCAGGTATTGCAGAAGAATCTGGCGGAACGGCATATCCGAGGCGGAGACGCGACGCGGCGCAAATACAGCGCCCGCCAGGCTTCAAAAAAGCAATGATTTCAGGATAAATTCGGGCCGCATCGTGCGGAAAAAGCCGCGGCACGCAAAATTTTTTGCGTGCCGCGGCTTTTTTTATTTTCATCAAAATCGCCGCATTTATTAAAATATTGTATAAAATCCCGAGAGTGGCTACAGGAACAAAGTCCTGTTCTCGATCCTGTAAGCGATTAACGTCAAAATCGCCTGCACAGTGAGAATGAAAACGCCTGCACAGTGAGAATAAAAGCGCCTGCACAGTGAGGATAAAAGCGCCTGCACAGTGAGGATAAAAGCGTCTGCGGCGCGAGAATGGAATCGCCTGCGCCGCGAGAATGGAATCGCTTGCGCCGCGAAGATGAGGAGCGCCTGCGGCGGTAGATATACAGACAGGCGCGCAGATCGTCCGCACCGCACGGCTTTGCCGATGGGGAGAGTATCGTATTAAACGGAGGCAGGGTATTGGCAGCGGGGACGATGCCTGCGTAAAAAACTGCCTGAAATTGTATGGGAATATACGGCCCGGAACTATTGAAATTTTCTCGATTTTGTGCTAAAATAAAACAAATCACAAGCATTTTATTAATAATGTTATACAACTTTACAATTTTCTTGAAAAAGAGAGAAGGCGGTTATGGCGAAATTTATGGGAATAGACGTAGGCTCGACGACTGTCAAAGTCTGCGTCCTTTCTGAAACGTACGAAATTTTATATACGAGTTATGAACGGCACTTTGCGCGCGTAAAGGAATGTGTGCTGAATCAGCTTTCCATTGTGGAAGAAAAGTTTGGCAAAGGGGAATTTCAGGTCAGCATAACGGGTTCGGCGGGGCTGGGGCTTGCCGAGCGCGCAAATATTTCATTTGTGCAGGAAGTGCAGGCGGCGTTTACGGCAATACGGAAATACTATCCCGACGCCGATGCGGCGGTGGAACTGGGCGGCGAGGACGCCAAGATCATTTTTATCACGGGCGGTACGGAACAGCGCATGAACGGTTCGTGCGCGGGCGGTACGGGCGCATTCATCGATCAGATGGCAACGCTTTTGAATATCACCGTCGATGAGATGGACAAACTGTCCTTGCAGGCGGAAAAAGTTTATCCGATCGCTTCGCGGTGCGGCGTTTTCGCAAAATCGGACATCCAGCCGCTTCTCAATCAGGGCGCAAAAAAAGAGGATATCTCCGCGAGCATTTTTCAGGCGGTCGTGGATCAGACGGTTTCAGGGCTTGCGCAGGGAAGGCGCATCAAAGGCAAAGTTTTGTTTTTGGGCGGCCCTTTGTATTTTATAAAGGGGCTGCGCAAAGCGTTCAAGGAAACGCTCGGATTGGACGACGAACATGCCGTTTTCCCGGACAATGCACCCTGCTTTATGTCCATCGGCGCGGCTCTGTATTCAAAAAATGCGGAGGCGCTGCCGCTTTCGGAAATTATTTCAAGGATCGCTTCGGTGCGGGAAAGCGACGATATCGTAACGGGCGAACCGCTGTTTAAAGACAGGGAAGAGTACGACGAGTTTGTAGCGCGGCACAAGGCGAGCGATCTGGAATTTGCCGACATCAAAACGTATCGGGGAGATGCTTATTTGGGTATAGACAGCGGCTCGACGACGACAAAACTTGTTTTGATCACGCCCGACTGTAAATTATTGTATCAGCATTATCAGTCCAACAACGGACAGCCTCTGGATATCGTGCTGGAACGTCTGCGCGAAATCTATTCGCTGGCGGGCGGGCGTATCCGCATTTGCGGCGCGGCGGTTACGGGGTACGGCGAGGACATGCTGAAGGCGGCGCTCAAAGCGGATTTCGGGATCGTGGAAACGGTGGCGCATTTCAAGGCGGCGCTTCATTTTAATCCGAAGGTGGATTTCATTATCGACATCGGCGGGCAGGACATCAAATGCTTCAAGATCAAGAACGGCGCGATCGACAATATCATGCTGAACGAAGCGTGTTCGTCGGGCTGCGGATCGTTCATCCAGACTTTTGCGAAGGCGATGGGAATGGAGATCGACGAGTTTTCCAAACTCGGGCTTTTTGCGAAACATCCTGTCGAACTGGGCAGCCGCTGTACGGTATTCATGAACAGTTCGGTCAAACAGGCGCAAAAAGAGGGCGCGAGCGTGGAAGACATCTCCGCGGGGCTTTCCTCGTCCATCGTCAAAAACGCGATTTACAAAGTGATCCGTGCAAAGACGCCCGATGAGCTGGGCGAGAATATCCTCGTGCAGGGCGGAACGTTTCTCAATGACGCGGTACTGCGTTGCTTTGAGCTGGAAACGGGCAAAAAGGTTGTCCGCCCGGGCATTGCCGGACTGATGGGGGCTTTCGGCGCGGCGCTGTATGCAAAGGAAAACATCAGCGGCGAGAGTACAATCATCTCCGAAAAAGAACTCAAAGATTTTACATATACTTCCAAAAGCCATACCTGTAAGGGCTGTACGTCCCATTGCAATGTCAACGTGATCGGATTTTCGGACGGCAGAAAATTTATTTCGGGCAATAAATGCGAAAAGGGTGCGGGGCTGAAGCCTCATTCGGACGAACTGGACATTTACAGTTATAAATATGAACGCATCCTGCAGAGCGTGTCGGGTTCGAAGGGCAGACGCGGCAGGGTAGGGCTTCCGTTGGCACTCGGGTTTTACGAGCAGCTGCCGCTCTGGGCGGGATTTTTCGAAAGCTGCGGCTTTGAAGTCGTACTGAGCGAACAGTCCTCCCGAAAGCTGTATTTTAAAGGACAGCATACGGTGGCGAGCGATACGGTCTGCTATCCCGCAAAACTCACGCACGGGCACATTGAAAGCCTTCTGGATCAGGGCGTGGATTTCATTTTCTTCCCCTGCGAAAGCTATAACCTGGACGAGCACGATTCGATGAATCATTACAATTGTCCCGTGGTTGCGTATTATCCCGAACTTCTCAAAGCGAACAACGAGCGGCTCGATGGTAATAATTTTATCATGCCGTATCTCGATTTAAACGACGAAAAGACGACGGTCCGCGCATTGAAGCGCGCTTTGGCCCGCTGGAAATTGTCGTCCAAAGAAATTGCAAAGGGGCTGAAGGAAGGGTTTGCCCGTCTGAATGCCTATTATGCGGATATCCGCAAGAAGGACGAGGAAATACTCGAAAAAGCGCACGCACAGGGAAAGGCGGTCGTCGTGCTTGCAGGGCGTCCTTATCATATCGATCCGGAAATCAATCACGGTATCGGAAAATTGCTCACGTCTTTGGAAGTGGCGGTACTTTCGGAGGACAGCGTTTTTGAAAAAGGGAAACAGGTACTCGTCAATGTCCTGAATCAATGGACGTATCATGCGCGCCTGTACCGTGCGGCGGAATATGTAACGGAACATGAGAACATCAACCTGGTGCAGCTTGTGTCGTTCGGTTGTGGGATCGACGCGATCACGACGGACGAAGTGCGGGCGATCCTGGAAAGCCGCGGCAGATTATATACGCAGATCAAGATCGACGAGATCAACAATCTCGGCGTTGTAAAGATACGCCTGCGCAGCATGCTTGCCGCGATAGAAGAACAGAAGAGGCGGTCGGATGAAAGAAAATAAAGATACGGTAGCGGATTTTCGCGACGATTACCCTAAATTTACACCGGAAATGAAATATACGCACAAGATCCTTGTCCCGGATATGCTGCCCTTTCATTTTGAGATCATTGTGGATTTTCTTCAAAAAGAAGGCTGGGACATCGAAGTTTTGCACAACGACTCGCGCGCGGTGATCGACGAGGGATTGAAACATGTGCACAACGATACCTGTTATCCGGCGCTGTGCGTAACGGGACAGTTTATCGACGCATTGAAGAGCGGTAAATACGATACGGAACACACGGCTGTGATGATCACGCAGTCGGGCGGCGGCTGCCGCGCGTCCAATTATATTCCGCTGATCCGAAAAGCGCTCAAAGCGGAATTCCCGAAGGTGCCCGTGATCTCGCTCAATTTTGCGGGTCTGGAAAAAGACAGCGGATTCCCTATAGGCTTAAAAACGCTTTTAAAACTTGCTTTCTCTGTCTTTTACGGCGACACGCTTATGTCTTTGTACAACCAGTGCAAACCGTATGAACTCGAAGAAGGCGCGTCGGACAAAGCGCGGGAAGATTGTCTGCAGATCATCCGCACGGCGATCGATAAAAACAAGTACCGTTCCTATAAAAAATGGACGAAAGCCATGCTGGAACGCTTTTCGCAGGTAAAGCGCAGCGACGAAAAGAAAGTGAAAGTAGGCATTGTCGGAGAGATCTATGTCAAATATTCTCCGCTCGGAAATTCGCATCTGGAAGATTTTCTGTATTCGGAAGGGTGCGAGCCTGTCGTGCCTGCGTTGATGGATTTTGTGCTTTATTGCGCCGTAAACAATATCAACGATGCAAAATTGTACAACAAAAAGAGCGCGGCAACGCCTCTGTTTAAGCTGGCATATAAATATTTGCACCATGTACAGGTGAAGATCATACACATCACGGAAAAATACGGCTTTGAACCTCTGCATGATTTTGAACATTTGCGCAGATGTGCAGATAAGGTCATCAATCAGGGCGTGAAGATGGGAGAAGGCTGGCTGATCCCTGCAGAGATGGCGGCTTTGGCGGAAACAGGTACGGATAATATCGTCTGTGCGCAGCCGTTCGGGTGCCTTCCCAACCATATCGCGGGGAAGGGTACGATCCGAACGCTCAAACTGATGTACGAGCATGAAAACATCGTGGCGGTCGATTATGATCCGTCCGCAACGAAAGTAAACCAGGAAAACCGCATCAAACTCATGCTCGCCACCGCAAGAGAAAACCTTTTGCAGAATAACCAAAAATAACAGGCAGGAAGCTCTCGCTTTGATCGCAAGGCGCATTTTCCGTACATGCCTTGCGTGAATGTGACGGTTTGAAAGGGAATACGCAACCGAAAATTCGATCTCTCCGTTTGCTCGGGCAGGGGGGCATTTTGGCTTTCAGAACATGGCTTTGACGTTTCAACGGACAAATGCGGGACGGCCCGACAGGGCGTTGAACGTTCGGGCAGTGCAGGAATTTAGCCAAAATATGTTGCGGTTTCGTATCATAACAAAATTTTATTCAGGATAAATCGTAAAAGTGCGGGAAGAACACTTATGAAGCAAGCGTATTGCAGTACGTTGCCTTTCTGGAATCAATTATCGGAAAGCGCTCAAAACGAATTTTGTTCGAATCTGATTTCGCAATCGTATCATCGCGGTGAGCGGATTCACGGCGGCAGAAGTTGCAAAGGCGTTATTTTTATCGTGAGCGGCTGTCTGAGAGTGTATATGCTTTCCGAAGGCGGGCGCGATATCACGTTGTATCGGCTGTACCAGGGGGATGTGTGTATGTTGTCTGCTCCCTGTGTGCTGCCGCAGATTACTTTTGACGTTTTCGTGGATGCGGAAGAAGATTGCGAATGTTATGCGATTTCGGGTGCCATGTTTGCGGAAATCGCCGCGCAGGATGTCGCTTTAAAGATGTTTGCCTATGAGACGGCTCTGACACGGTTTTCCGAAGTGATGTGGGTCATTCAGCAGATACATTTTATGAAAGTGGACCGACGTCTTGCGGTTTTTTTGTGGGATGAGATGATGCGGACGGGAAACGAGCTGATAACTCTCACGCAAGAACAGATCGCAAAATACATGAGTTCTGCGAGGGAAGTGGTCTCGAGAATGCTCAAATATTTTGCAAACGAAAGAATCGTAAAAATTTTTCGCAAAGGAGTCATGATCATCGATAAAAAACGTCTGAAAGACTTGGCGTTGGCCGCATAGTGTGATCAAATCACAGACAAGGCCGGAAATTTGTGGTAAAATGCGCGCAGAAAAAGGAGGAATTATTCTATGAGAAGCATTACCAAACTTGATCTGCAGTATGCACACAGATTTTACGGGTTTCGCGGCGAAGCGCAGTATCTGCACGGACATACAGGCGTTTTAACGATCGAAGTGGAAGATTCTGTGGAGCCGGGAGTCAACATGGTTTTCCCGTGCAACGAAATTCAGAAAACGGCATGGTCGGTCTTGAAAAATTTTGACCATGCGCTGATTTTGCGGGAGGACGATCCGCTGTTGCCTGCCGTCTTGGAAGTATACGAGAAACAGGGTATCCGAAACGGTGCGCCCAACAATGTCATGAAAGGGCCTGCGTTCAGAACGGAGCTGGCGACGGCGTATCCGGAGTGCAGACTCGTCGTGACAAAAGAGACGATGACCGTCGAGGGGATGATCAAGATCGTCTACGACCTTTTGAAAGACAAATTGAACATTGCAAAGATTACGTTTACGAGCGGCGTGAATGCGGCTTCGGCCGAATTCAAAACGGAAAACAAGATCGATCGCTGCCCGCTGTGCGGCATCGCTTTGAACGAAAAAGGCGTTTGCCCGAAATGCGGATATAAAAAATCCTGACAACAAAACGCAAAACAA
>USSJ01000054.1 GCA_900557285.1 uncultured Clostridia bacterium
TGCATAGGAACCCAAATATTTCACGGATGCGGGTATGGTTATCTTCTTAAACGCAGTACCGCGTTCTCCTTCATCAAGGGATGAACCTGTGCCTCTCCCGCTTCCGAATGCATAGTTACCGATGATCAGGACGCTGTCCGGCAAAGTCAGTTCTCCCTCTCCGCCGACAAACTTACCCTGGGAATCGATATACTGCACGGTAGCAAGTTTGCCGCAGTTCATAAATACTTTTGAGTTGATATTTGTGATCGCGTCGTGCAGGATAACTTTTTCAAGCTGCGTGCAACCGCTGAAGACTTCGCCGTTGGAACTCGTTGAATTATCCTTAGAATTATCGGACAGCTTCGTAACGCCGCGCGGAATGGTAACTTCACGGATCGCCGTATTCATAAACGATTTATAACCGAGGGCGGAAAGCGACGAAGGAAGCGTAACGACGCCCGGATTATTTGTCGTAACCGTACCCGACACAAGGTCTTTGACGTCGATCGTGGAAAGCATCGTGCAGCCGTTAAAAGTATTGGACCCGATCGTGGTAAGAATATCGTTCAATATGACATATTCAAGCGAAGCGCATTTATAGAACGCATCCTCTCCCAAAGACGTTACATTGGACAGATCCGCCTCACGGATCGAACTGGCGTAGAAAGCCTCACTTCCGATCGTCCGCACATTGGAAAGATCGATCGTTGTCAACTGCAGCGCATTCTTGAACATATCATCGGGGATTGAAGTGATCCCGCCAAGATCGACAGACTGTACGCCGCTGCCGTCAAACGGCGTTGCCGCCGTAGTTAAAGTCGTAAGTCCTGCAGGGAACACGATATTCGTCAGCGCCGTGCAATCTTCAAACAATGTTTTCGGAAGCCAGTTAAGATTTTCGCTGAACGTAACCGAAACCAAAGAAGTACAGCCGCTGAACATACTCTGTGCCGTGTAACCCGTGTCGGACACGAGAGCAGGAATATTGACACTCTCCAACGCCACACAGTTCTGGAACGCATAGTTGCCGACATGGATCAGCGTGGAAGGTAAAGTGACATTTTGCAGAGATCTTGCATAGCAGAACGCCGAAGCACCGATCGTCGTAAGTCCTTCCGGAAGATTGATGATATTCTTGAGCGAATAGCAGCTCGCAAACGCCTCACTGCCGATTTCCGTCAGCAGGCTTCCGTCCGCAAACTCGACTTCTTCCAGTGTACGGCAATACTCAAAGGCATTCGCCCCGATGACCGATACACTTGCAGGAATATACAGTTTCTTGATTCCGTTTTGTCCCGCAAAAGCGCTTTCACCGATCACCGAAAGTCCTTCGGGCAAGCGGTATTCACCGTTGCCGCCTTCTTCCGTTACAGGCCCGTAAGCAAGGACGATGGTCGTGCCGTCGACATTGAGAAGCAAAGGTTCCGTTTCATGCCCTTTATAGTTCTGGTTGCCAGCCGCCACAGAAATGGTGCTGATAGACATACACTGCGTAAACGCACTGCCGATATCCACAATGCTCGTCGACAAATGGATCGTCGTCAGCTTATTGCAGGTGGAGAACAGATAGTTGCCCAGCGTAATGTTGGAATTGCTCTCCGGGAAATTCATTTGCGTAAGCGCCGTAGCCGCAAACGCCTCGTCGCCGATACTCTTAAGGTTGCTCTTTTCCGCACCGCCCTCTTCAGCCGCTGCCGTCATGAACTCCACAGACGCAAGCGATACACAGCCGTCAAACGCCGAGCTGCCGATAGTAACGATGCTTGCAGGGATCTTGATGCTCTCAAGTCCGGCATTCAGGAACGCGCTGTTGCCGATATCATTCAACGATGTGCAGTTTTCCAGATTGAACGACGTAAGAGACGTACAACCGTCAAATGCCCGTTTGGAAATCGTCGCAAGCGCACAATTTACAGGGAAATTCACCGTCGCAAGATTTTTGTTCGAATAAAATGCTAATTCACCGATCGTCTGAATGCTCGCCGGCATATTGACCGTCGTCAGGCTCGAATTGTTCTGGAATGCATTAGCACCGATCGTAATGAGCGTCGAAGGCAGATCAATCGACGTAAGCGACGTTCTGGTGAACGCATAGTCCCCGATCGTCATCTGACCGGAACCGCCGTCCGTAAACGTTACCGTCTGCAGCGTAGGAAGCGCAAAAGCATATTTGCCGATACGGGTCACCGTCGAAGGGATCGTAACCGTGGTCAGCCCTTCTTCCGGAGTGATATTGCTCTGCTTCAGATAGAAAGCATAATCGCCGATCTCGGTAGTTCTTTCGGGAAGTACGATCTCCGTCAGCTTTGTGCATCCGGCAAATGCCCCGTAATACATGGAATAATGCACAGAAGTTTCCATCGAGGAATCCACGACGCCGTCTGCTATGACAAGAGCATTCTCGCCGCCTTCCTCAAATTCTACCACCGCCAGGTTGGTACAGTCAAAGAATGCTCCTTCGCCGATCAAGGTTACCGTCTTCGGGATAAAGATCGACTTGATCGGTGCCTGGTAGAACATTCTGTCCGGAATTTCCGTCAGCCCGGAAGGAAGCGAAATTTCTTCGAGCGAAGTAGCCCTGTAGAAAATCCATAAGCCGATGTCGAGCGCTGTAGTGCTTTCTCTGTCTTCAAATACAACTTTACGAATGTTGATGTTCGATGTAAATGCTCTGTCTTTGATCGCCGTAACCGTCGAAGGGATCGTAACAGTCCCGCCATTCCCGCTGTTCTTCTCAGGCGAGAAATACAGCGTTTCAACAGCTCCCGTTTCCGCATTCTTGCCGTACAATACACCGTCGATCGAAGCAAAATATTGATTGCCTTCCGCTACCGTGATCGTAGCAAGTGCCGTGCAGTTATTGAATACGTCAAGGTTATCCGTACCCTCTTTTGCAAGAGCGGTGGGACCTGTGGTTGAAGAGGAAATATAATCCGTGTATTTATAATCCGTCGAATACGACTGCATGCTCTGCAAAGATGCCGGCAGACTGATCTCTTCCAGCCACAAGCAATATTGGAACGCCGCATGACCGATGGAAGTTACACCCTCAGGAAGATCGATCGAAACAAGCTGCGCGCACCCGCCAAAAGCTTCATCGCCGATGGTGATCGATTCCTTTCCGGTAGGCAATACAATCTTTCTGACAACAGAACACTTGTAGAAAGCTTTCTTGCCGATGACAAGCGTGCCGCCCGCCGTGTCGCTGCTGTTGAATATTATCTCTTCAAGCGCCGTACATGACTCGAATGCACTCTCGTCGATGGTCGTAAGATTCGGACCGAATTCAATGGACGTCAGGTTGACGTTCGAATAGAATACGTTCGCACCGATCTCCTGCACGGTAGCAGGGAGTTCATAACTGCCCGTCTTGCCGCTCGGATAATAGACGATACGCGTCTTGCCTTTATTAAACAATACACCGCCTTCCGCTTCGAAATTGGGGTTGCTCGGATCCACTTCCACACTCGTAAGAACAGCCGAACCGAACACACCGTTAATATCAAAAACAGCTACCGACGGCCCGAGAACAAGCGTCCTGACATATGTATTGCCCTTTGTATCGGCAAAAGCTCCGTTGTCATACGAAATCTCTTCCAGCGTGGTGTTCACCGTTACCTTGATCAGCCCCGCAATATTGCCGAACGCATATTTTTCGAGTACTTTCAGATTCTCCGGAAGCGAAAGCGAACGCAGAGAAGCACATCCGTAAAATGCGGATTCGCCGATCGAAAGCTCCGGATCCTTGGATGTTCCCTCAAAAACAAGCGAACTCAATAACTGGCAGCCATAGAACGCTTCCTGCCCAATACTCATCACATTGCCAGGGATCACCACTCCCTCCAGATTCACGCATTTATAGAACGCACGTTCTCCGATACGCGTAACCTGCGCAGGAATCGTATAATTACCGGAACGGCCGGTCGGGCAATAGTAAAGCGTTGCCCCTTTGTCCGTAAAGACAACCCCGTTCTCCGATGTGTATGTACTCGTGCCGGATTCGGTTTCTTCAATGTTCACCATTTCCAGCTCATCACACGAAGTAAAGATGTTCACATTGAAATTCGTCAGACGAGCCGGAAGCGTGATCTCTTCCATGCTGGTCCCGATAAACGCTTCTTCTTCGATGACAAGCTCTTGCGCTTCCGTTCCTTCCGGCACCGGCAGGAATGTGATCTTCGTGATCCTGCTGCTGTTAAATGCTGCATTTCCGATATGCGTTACGCTCGCCGGAATATTGACAGCCGTGATCTTTGTATTGGAGAAAGTCTTCGCCGGAATCGATTTGACTGCATCCGGAATCGTCAGCTCTCCCGTAATACCGAGAGGCACAAAGGCAAGTTCGACTGTGTTGTACGGGTTATCATAGATCAGAACGCCGTTCTCCGACGAATAATACTTCTGATAGTTTCCGCTGATATAAGAAGATGCATCGTAAACGACGATCTCTTTCAGCCCCGTGCAGTTGTAGAACGCGGAACCAGTACTGTTCGAACCGTTTTCACCCATAAAGATCTGGACGATGCTGTCCGGAATATGAATGGTCTCCAGTTTTGCACAGCGCGCAAAGCATTCACTCTCGATCGTCGTGACCGGCAATCCGTTATACACTGCAGGAACCGTTACCTTCGTCAGGTAATTGATACCGAGTCCCTGCGAAATGGAATAAGATTTCTGTGAAGCATCACTCGGGTTGGTGATCAGCGTATACGTAAACGCTTCCACCCACTTCGGATAGAAAGTACGATCCCCGATCAGATTCCAGACAAAACCATTCTGGCTTGCCCCTTCCGGATCCGTGTACTGCGTGCCCGTACCGCCGAATTCACTGTACCAGCCATAGAAGGCACGCGAGCCGTCTTTGCTGTAAGGCACCGGCAGCGTGAACGTGCTGCCGAACGTGACATCCACTTGCATCGTGTAAACCTGATCGGAACCGCTTTCAAAATAACCTTCCGATTCAGGCACCGACAGGGTGACCACATAGGTATTCGCTTTCCACTGCGCGTAATACGTTACATTCGCCGTAGCCGTAACGCTGCCGCTTTCCACTTTCTGACCGCCCGTCGCGCTCGTATACCAGCCGTTGAACGTATAGCCGAGGCGCTCCGCATCGGAGGGCAGAAGAATATGATCGTTTGCCGCAAAATAAAGTTCGCTCGTCGCGGAACCCGTGCCCGCATTGTTGTCGAGCGTTACCGTAACCGTAGCGTCCACATTGATCCCGATCCATTTGCTCGGCTTAGAACCGAGATAATATCTCACCTCAAGAACGTTCTGTCCCGCCTGCGTTAAAGCCACAGCAACGCGCGATGCGTCTTCCACGATCGTCTCGTTGCCGCCGTTGACGCGCACGCCGTACTGCGAGACGCCGATCACGGGATTCCAGCTGAGCGTTCCGTCCGCATAGACAATATTCGTAAGTTCGCGCGAAACAACCGCCGACGCCGCAAACGAATTGTCCGCTTCCGCCGCCGCCACGGCCTGCACCGTCACCGTGAACTCCGAACCGACCGAAGTAAGATCTTCGGGCGTAAACTTGTTTTCCGTTACCGTGTATTTCTGATCCCCGATCGACACAATATATCCCGTTGCACCGGAAACAACGTCCCAAACGATGGAATCATTCGACGTACGGATGTTTGCAGGCGTGCTCAGCCTCGTTTTTTCATACGCATACGTCGCCGCCGCAGAAGCATTGTAGCCGTGCGCCGCTGCACTCACACTGATGTTGAGCGTTCCGTAGAAAGACTGTAAATCAAAACTCAATTCCTGAACGGTAAAAGTCTTCGTTCCGGAATCCGTTTCGATCGTAATGATGTAGGAAGTCGCATTGTCGGCCGCATCCCAGGTAAGGACGTCCTTCGCAGTGTCGACCGCGATCCCCGTTACCTGTTCCAGATGCCGCTCAAACACGTAAGGCGCGGATACGGAAGTCACATACCCTTCCGCAACGGCCTTTACAACAAAGGAGAACCCGTCTGCGATCATCTCGCAGACGGAAAAATCATAGGACGCCGCGTCCAGACGGACATCCGTGTGCGTATGTCCGACCGTCCCGCAGGTATAACTCAGAAGATAGTATTCCGCATTCGCCACTTCGTTGAAAATCAACGTCGAACCTTCCACCTTGAAAAGCGATACCCTGGCAAGCTGCTTGTTCGTATAGTATGCCGTCGTCGTTTTGCCTTTGGCCGCAACGGTGACAACATATTCGCCCGCATCCGCGGAAGCAAAATCAAACGCCTGCGTCAGCGCACTGGTGATCTGCCCGTTCACAGGCGTGGGTTCGCCGTCGGGCCCAAGGATCGTGACCGTATAGGATACGTTGACCCCCATGGACAGCCAGCTCACCCCTTCCGAAGTGACGGAAACCGCCGGAGCACCGTTATCCCACACCGCATACAGCGTGGTGTCTTCATCCAATTTCTGACCGTCTTCCACTTTTGCCGTCAGTTTGGCTGCATCCTGACGGTCACTCATCCACCAGCCAAGGAACGCATTGCTGCCCTGAGCAGGCAGTTCGGGCAAAAGATAAACACAGCCCCCGATCGTTTCGGTATCCGCGATCGCCTCTCCCGTGTAATCGGAACCCGCGTCGAAAGACACGACAAATTCCTCTTCACTCAGATCTTCCGCAAACCGCGCATACAAAGTCATATTGCCCGTAACAGGCGTGTCAAAAGAATACAGATTCTCAAACGTACTGTCCTGATACCAGGCTATGAACACAAAGCCAGCCTTCGCAGGATCCGCCGGACGGGCAAGCTTTCTGCCGTTGACGACCGTCGCCGACTCGGTTCCCTCCCCTCCGTCCAGATCAAATGTGACTATGTATTCTATACGGGGCAGCATTTCATAAGTAACGCCGTTGTACGTCACTTTCAGAATGTCACCGTCAAATTCAGCAGTCGCACTCGCGTCGCCGTTAAAGGTGAGCGTAAGCGCACTGCCATCATAAACATACGTACCTGTAAGCGGTTCCCCGTCCATTGTGAACGTAAACGATGTCCCGTCAAATACAAACGTGTATTCCGCATCGTCCACGTCGGCATAGTAAGTTCCGCTCAAGGTATTTTCCTGTCCGTCCTGGCTGCATGCACTGGTCGCAAAAAGCACGATACCCAGCGATAAAGCCAAGAACAGGCACAGAAATGCCATTGTTGCCAGACGCCTGATACTTTTCATATATCTCCTCCGTTTAAGATTTCCGCAGAACGGACTGCGGTTGTTGGCTTTTTTTCTTATTCATTTATTCAATGAATTATACATTTTGGACCAAAATTCGTTCACCCGTGTTCACTTTTTGTGTCCAATATGTGTGAATTGTGTTTATTATGTTTTCTCATTATAGTTTAACAGTTTACAATTGTCAACTGTTTCTGTTAAAATTACCCATAGAAATACTTATAGAAATGTATAATTATACTTATATTTTGGATAGCCTTACTTTCGGATTTCCCAAAAACAGCCGCCCCGCCCCCTTATTTTAACAGCCCGAAACATCCGCATCAGCGGCATGGAAGCCCTTTGAGCCTTCCTTGGCTGTCTGAACACGGAATTTTTTATTTTTAAGAAAAAGCACCGGATTTGATACGATTTTGGTGTGGATCCATACATTCAGATCCCGATACGATTTTTCTTTTGCCCCGAAAACGCTGATTTCGGGATTGATCCCTGCATGCTGATTTCGGTACGATTTCGGTCTTTAAGCAGACAGGAGGCGGGCATTCTTTGCCGGCCTCCTGTCTGCC
>USSJ01000055.1 GCA_900557285.1 uncultured Clostridia bacterium
GTATTTGTTCATCCGAAATCAACCCCAAAATAACATCTGAATGCTCATTAAGGCCAGCTTCTATCCCCTTTTCCTTCATCAAATATGCCAAGTATGCCGAAGCAACTGCTTTAGCAAAATCACCCGTCTCTCCTCGAAAATGATTTGCCAAATCCCATGCCATTTTCATAATTGATTCGTTTTTCGTCATTGCACACTCTCCATTTGGTTTTACACAACCATGATTACATGGTTATTATAAACCATAAAAATTAACTTGTCAAGTGTTTGCTATAATATTTTTGGTTTTTTACTACCAGATTTTATTTTGCGAAAAGTGATGTATTAAACTTTTAAAAACAACAGGCGTGCCAAATCGGCACGCCCTATTGCGTATAAATTTTCGGGTCCGTCATTCAAATGGTTTGAACGACAATTTTTGCGTGGGGTAAATCGTGGGGAAGATAGTCAAAATCCGGTGTTTTTGATGGGTTTTTAGTGGTTTTTAAGCAATATTCGGTAGTTTCGGAGTGCCTCTGACTCCGTCATTCGTTGGTTCGAATCCAGCTACCCCAGCCACTTTGGAATAATTCGAACTTCTTTACAATTTGTAAGACGTTCGGATTATTTTTATTATTGGATGAATTATACAAAAAGTAAAATAGGCGGAGCCCGAATGGACTCCGCCTTTTGGGATGTTCAGGGTTTATGATTTTCGGCGCAACCTCTCAAATTATATAAATCTTACAAAATTACTGCTGCATCAGCCGTCTTACGATGGGTTCTACTCTATATACAATCTTGCGGTTTATGTATCCCTATGAGTGCAGTGGGATGTTCTCTTAAATCGAGTTATTCCGTTGAGATCTCTTCCATTCGGCATAATCTCTTTGACCTTGTTCCGAAGAAAGATATTCCCCTAACGTGGGGAAGAGCGTTCTTGCCAAAGATTTCAGATCGGCATCGGAAATGCCGTCTGTGTTTTTAAGTTGTTTGTTTTCCCCCGACATGCTTTATTCGATAATTATTCCTCCTTATTAACGGTTATGCTGTCCTCCTCTTCATTTTATAAGTCAAAAAGGCTTACGGAATTTCCGTAAGCCTTTTTGTTTGTTTTGATCAGAAGTCAAACACCAGACAAGCGCCTGCAAGCCATTTCACCGTTGTAAATTCTCTGCCGAGGAAAACTACTTTGTCCTCATACACGCGTGCATACCACCCCTCGTGCCGCAAATTTTCCGAGGGCGTAGTGTCTTTGCTGATATAGGGGTTTACGCAGAGAGTCACCCATTTCAGAAAATCGTTTCCGTAGCTTTCCCTGTCCTGTTTTTTGTACAATCCCAACCAACAATAATCTCCGTCACCGCGGTTGACCGTATCGGCATAGAAAGAAAATACAATCTCCTCGTTCTGCCTGTATTGAGTTTTTGCCGTATATACGGCGCCTTCCGTTATCGTGAATTGCTCACACACGCGCGGAGTGCTTGCGCCCTTTGCACGGAACAGAGCGACCGTATATTCGCCCGCCGCAAGCTCCTTAGCAGGGAGTGCATAGCGAAATCCTTCCGTTTCGGCAAGAGAATATTCCTGTACGGGATCGGAGTAATCTTTATCTCCCGAGGCGTCCCCCCCCACATAAGCGTATTTGCCGCCGCCCGCCGTAATGTAAACAATTTGCAGGCTGTCCGTTCCCGGCTGGTTAGTCTGCTGTGAATTGTAGGTGCTGTTGCAATAGATCTGCGCATCAGTGCGAAGAAACCTGTTTACGCTTTCCGTCAGGTCGGGCGACTAAGCCTCGCCCGACCCTGCAGATTCATTCTGATCCGACAGCGTTGCAACACCGCCGTTCTCAACGCGCTGTTCCGTTTGACTTTGATAAACACTTTTTGTTTCCACTCCGACTGGTGCAGCCGCACATCCCGAAATCAGCAACGCGCAGGACAGCCCCGAAGTTAAAATCACAGAAAAAACTTTTTAAAACGTTTCATCATTTCGCTTTTATGCCAACCTTTTTTTTCTGAAAATCACCAGAACAGCCGCCGCAAGAACGCCCGCCGCCGCAAACGACGCACTGCCGAACGCTATTGCACTGCCGCAGCCTTTCGAAGCAACATAATCGGGGTCTTCTGCGCCGCAAACCGTGCAGACACCATCTTCATATGTATGCCCTTTTGCGGGGATCGTCATGCTTGCCTCGTCGATACTGTTTTGCGCCGTGGAATCCGACCAGCACTTGCCGCATTCGCTGCACTTGTAATAGACGCTATTGCCCGCTTCCGTGCAGGTGGGCGCCTTTGCCTCTACCTTGACAACGTTGTGTCCTTTCGCCGCAACTACCGTTTCAGCAAGCGTTATTTCCTCTGTTCCTTCTAAGTCCTTGAATACTTTATTGCAGACAGAACAGGTCCAATATTCAATGTTGCCCTCTTCTGTGCAAGTAGCCGCCGTCGCTTCCGTCTTGGTCAGTTTATGCCCCTTCGCCGCAACTACCGTTTCGGCAAGAGTAATTTCCTCTGTTCCTTCCGCATCCTTAAACACTTTATTGCAGACAGAACAGGTCCAATATTCAATGTTGCCCTCCGTCGTGCAGGTAGCTTCCACCGCTTCCGTCTTGGTCAGTGTATGCGGTTCAAGCGGGAGCGCAACGCTCTTTGTATCCGTGTACTCCTCACCGCCGAAACTTGCCTTTGCGGTATAGGTAGTATTCCCCGCAACAGTACAGGTAGATTTCTGCGTTTCGGATGTAATATTGACTGCAGGCGTCTGCTGATCCGTGCAGTTTTCGCACGAGAGCGTGAGGATTGCCGTATTTTCTTCCGTCCATTTCCATTCCGCCCGATAGCTGTGCGGTACTTTCTCGATGGTGAGATCGGTCAGCTCTTCCGTGCAGGATTCATCGGCAAAGGTTTTGCCACAATACAGACATACCCAATGTGCTTTTGTCCCCGTTGCCGTACAAGTTGCCGCGACCTCTTCCTTATACACAACGCTGTGCGCAGAAGGATCTACGGGGATCTCTTTCTGTAAATAGTATCCGTGTTCGCACGAGAACAGGCCCTCTCCCGTTTGCGTACAGGTAGACGGTGTTCCGGAAACAAACGTATTGTAATCGCAGACGTGGAAAGTAAGTTCTCTGCTGTAAGCCACGCCGTTAACGGTAACGGTATAACGGAGAACGTGGTCTCCTTTCTCTTCCGGAACAATGCTTTCACCGACGGAAACCGTCTGCTCCGACGCGTCCGGTTTGATCCATATGACGGAAAGCTGCGCGCCTTCTCCCGCCGTATAAGAAACGGAAGGAATTTCTACCGCCGCACCGCTTCCGCTCTGTACACCCGAAAGCACGGGCAGATCGTCAAACACGGGCATTGCCGCACCGAGAGTGTAGAAGATTGGCTCGTAAGCCGCCGTTTCTGCCGTAAAAGACAAATTGTCCTGCTCGGTGGTGATACCGTAAAGCATGAAATCCATATTGACCACCGTTACGGAAACGGTATAGCCGTTTTCAAAAAAGATCTTGGGCAGATTGGAAGTCGAACCTTTTGTCTCCTGCGAGGGAACGAAACTTTCGGGCGACTCGTTGAAAGAGGCAAGCACCTGTTTGCTTCCGCTCTCATTGTTTGCCATGACGTTCAGGACGTCTCCGTTCCACTCCAACCCTAAAATGCCGATCTGATCCGCTTTTCCCAAAAACGGCTGATACTGCACGTCATAGTTATCGGCGATATCGTCCTGGTCATGATCCAGCCCCGTTCCAAGTACATAATAATAGGTTCCGCTGTTGTTTCTTCCCTGCGCGCGGTACAGCGTCTGAGCAGAATCGCCGTCGCCGTACTCATACTGCACATACGCGCGGCTCTGATAGGGGGAGATCCAAACCACTTTGAAGCAGTTTTCGGGATTGCCTGCTTCTGCAATGGTAAATTCCACCCTGCCGTTTATGTTCCAGTCAGAGTTCGGGGAGCAGGCGCTCCAGCGAAGCTCGGTATTGCCACTGAAAAGTCCGACAATGTCAAAAGAATAGGACTGTTCGATCCCCTGAGAAAACCGCAGTCCAGCCTGCGTTTCCACAACGTTGCCCCCGTCCAGTGCGCTGGTCTTTGCGTTTGCCTGCACGGCAATGTTGCTATTTCCAACGCGAACGGTATCGGTCAGATCGAGCGCTGCCGCAGGCACTTCCCTGACAGAAAGGTCGATCTCTTTGGTGATGGTCATTTGGTTGAACGGCACGCTGTAACGTACGGTAATGACGTTTCCGGTCTGTCCGGAAGCGATGCCCTCCGCGGGAACGGGCGCCCATTCTCCGTCGTTGAGCTTATACTGCACGTCTGTGACGGGATGCAACGACGCAGGATCTCCGTTCGTGGCATACGTTGCGGACGGAACCTGAACAGTACTGTTTGCAGCAACAAAAGAATCGTATTCCGCAACGGAAATATTGGGAATAAGTTTCCAGTTTTTGTAAAATTCGGAATAGCGTTTGTTTCCGCATACTGATCCCCGACGTTGGATACGTTTTGAGCTGCCGTTCCCGTCAGACTGAACTGCTGTACGGGATACGTTCCGTAAGAAGTGCCGAACCCGTACCAAGGATCGGACGTCCAGCCCTCGGCAGCAAAAACTTCCGCTAAGTTATAAGCCATAAAATCCACCCCTGCGGGGACATGGATCTTTACGGTATAACCGTTTTCAAAATTCAGGCGGGGCAGGTTGTAACCGACCTCGTACCCTTCCGTGCTTTCGTTGATGCCCCAAGGCTGCCCGACATATTGCTCGTACGTCTTATCCGTGGGCACAAACGTTGCAGGATCGTCGCGGAAAGAAGCGAACGTATAATAACCGCCAGATCCGTACACACCGATGTTGATGATCGCGCCCTCGTCGGCAACATCCGCAACGACGTCGTTATCCACAGATTTCTGCACCTGGATGGTCGTGCGGCCGCCCGCACCCGTTGTTGTCAGCACGGGGGTAGTCATAATATCCTCTGTGATGGGATCCGCCTTGACCGCATCAGTGTAGAGCATTCTGGCATTGCCGTCCGCACCTGCAACCGAATTTCTGTTATACGTCCTCGAATACGAACGGTACAGCGTCTGCGTTTCGCCCGCTTCATTCGTATAATCGTACTCGATCCACGTACCCGACTGAAAAACCCCGCCATAATGGATACGGAATCCGTTATCGGGATTGCCGAACTCGGAGATCTCGAAAACCACTTCCCTGAACACACCCCAACTGTCGGCGGGAGCAGACCAATCCAACCCGAACGAGCGATGGAATATTCCGTTCAGTTCGATCGTGAACGCCTCATTTGTATCCGAACGGAATTGAAGCCCCGTGACCGCGTCCTGAGGAGTGTTTCCCTCATTTTCCCCGGATTTGTAAGTATATTTCGATGCAGGGGATACAGTAACGCCTTTCGACACCGTAAAAAGTGCGCCGACGTCTGCCGCTTCCTCTGCCGAAACAGTTTTGAACAGTAATCCGCCTGTCAGAAAAGACACTGCCATGGCCATAGCCAAGACAAGCACAAGCAGCCTGCTCTTTGCGTTTGCAAATGTTTTCATCTTTTACCCTCCTATTTTATTATAAAAATTTATTTTTTCGCTTTCCGCGTATAAGTATACCCCTAATAATTTTCTTTGTAAATGGTCGCAATTAACTACTTTTATGGAATTTCCAAATATATAGTTAATACAAAAAATATTTTGATTTTTTATATATCTTCATTTTATTTTGTGTGAAAAAATCCGCAATAAACGGACGAACTTTGCGGCAACATCAGGAACGATATGAAAATATATGGAAAAATCCACATTAAATATTAATTTGTTTGTACATTTTCTTTCCGCGAAGAAAAGACGGGTTATCCCCGTCCGGGGCGTATGAACCTGCATTTTTCCGCAAAATCTTGACAAATTTCCTTTTACGGAATATAATAAAGAGGAAAAATCCAAGAAAACGGAAACGATTATGACCATTGCCGAGTTTGAACAGACAGCAGATTCCCTGACTGCCACAAACACCTCTTCCGAGGACATGGAAATTTCCATAGGTCACTATGGCTTTGAAAACACGCACGCAGATAAGGGGCTTGTGGAAGCAAAGGGATACCCTACCTTCCGCCTGCACTACATCATCGGCGGCGGACTTACCCTGATTGTCGACGGAGAAAAGATCCCCCTGAAAAAAGGAAGATGTTTTTTGCTGCGTCCGGACGTAAACGTCGGATACAGGACGGATCCCGACAATCCCGCCAGTTTTTACTGGGTTTCCGTCAGCGGGAAAAAGTGCAAAACATATTTTGCGGACATGGGATTCAGCGAAAAGTTGTGCTATTTAACCCTTCCCAAAGAATATCGCAGCGCCCTGCGCAAAGCTTTTTACGCCAATTTTCAGGTAGAGGACACCTTAAAAGAGATCATGGGCAGCGTGTTTACCGAAAATTTTTTGAAAATTTACCAGCTTTTGTATCTCGCCGCGCACCGTAACAGGAGCGCTTCTCCCGAAACGGGAACCAAGCAGAAAGCGTACATCGAAAAGGCGTTGGATTACATCAACGAACATTACGTGGATCCGGAACTGACCATCAAAGAGATAGCGCGTTCCATGTTCTTGCACGAAAACTACCTCTCTCACATTTTCCGCGCCGCCATGGGGCTGCCCTTCCGCGAATACCTGACACAAAAGCGCATCGAAAAGAGCTGCACGCTGATGGAGGAAGGCATGACTTCGGTCAGCAAAGTGGCACACGAAGTGGGATTTTCCGACTCCCTGTACTTTTCCAAAGTGTTCAAACGCTACAACGGGATCGCGCCGAAAGAGCACATCAAAAAGCTCAGAAAAATACAACCGGAACAGGCAAAATAAATTTTCCGCACGCGGCAGACGCCGCGTGCTTTTTTATCTTTTTTTGTCCGCAAAAGGAAGTTCCGTCATGCGCAGATCGGTACATCCATAGGGAATCAGATACATTTCCTGTTCCCCCGATAGCGGCTTTGTGCTTTTGGGCTTTTCCCTGCACACGATTGTCTGCCCCTCCGCAAATCCCCAGTCGATCTCGCACATTTTTGCACGGATGCGCACGGGCGGATGCAAAGGCGTAAACGGTTCGCCGAAGGGAAGTTCCTCCACGAAAAGTTCCTTGCCGCAGAACGCGTAATTCCATTTGCTTTGCGCAAGAACGTCGTAATCGCAATACGGGAACTTTCTCTCCACCCCGTCTTTGGTATATTCGCGCTTTACCCATTTTTCAGACAAGGGAAGCGCGTACACCAGCGGGCCGCGTTCCAGCGCATACAACCCGTTGGGACGGGCTGTAAATTTTTCGCCGAATTGCAGACGGATCACAA
Source organism: uncultured Clostridia bacterium (assembly GCA_900557285.1). Classification (GTDB taxonomy): domain Bacteria; phylum Bacillota; class Clostridia; order Christensenellales; family Borkfalkiaceae; genus Borkfalkia. The sequence continues at coordinate 7,335 of USSJ01000055.1, forward strand.
CTTTTTCCCCGCTTTTCCAGCTCTTGCGGACAACATACCAGCCGTCTTGTGCCATGGCAGGCGCCCCGTTGACTGTAAAACTTTGCGCACCGGACGGGATACGGATTTTAAGAGAAAACTCCCCTTCCGATTCCACGGTAAAAGTCAGTTTGTCGCGAAAAGGATAAGACGTATTCAGTAAAACGCGCACAGGGGCGCCCTTAAACTGCGTGTTTGCCTCCGACGGAGCAAGCGCCGCACAGACAAGGGTGTCCTCCCCTTCCGTCATG
>USSJ01000056.1 GCA_900557285.1 uncultured Clostridia bacterium
CCACGGCGTTGAACCCGCACGTCAGTTTCCCCGCTTTCATGCACAGCCCGATATACCCTTCCGCTTTACTTCTTTGCAAAAAATGCCTCCTCGATCGCATCGTAAACCGGGAGCGGTATCTCGCAGGAAAATGTCTTGTTCAAAAGCCGCATTTTTTTCAGTTTTCTGATACATTCCGGATGATCGCAGATATATGCGCCGCGCCCCGCAGCCTTCCCGGAAAAATCGATGAATGCGTCGCCTTCTTTCGGCTTTACGATCCGCAGCATCTCTTTCTTGGGCTTCATTTCATGGCACGCTATGCACATCCGCATGGGGATTTTTTTCACTTTCAAGAAAACTCACCTCTCCGATTCGCCCGATCGCGGAACTTATTCTTCCGAAACAGGCTCCGTATCCGTTTCTTCCGCACGATGCAGTTCTTCCATCTTTGCGGCCGCACTCTCGCTCTTTACGTCGATCTTCCAGCCCGTCAGCCGCGCCGCAAGGCGCGCATTCTGTCCGTCCCTGCCGATCGCCAGCGAAAGTTTGTCGTCCGGTACCACCGCAACCGCCGATTTCTCGTCGATCTGCGTGACCGATATGACCTTCGCAGGTGAAAGCGCTTTCGCTATGAACTCCAGCGGATTTTCGCTCCACTGAATAATATCTACCTTCTCTCCGCCCAGTTCGGCAACCACTGCATTCACGCGCGCACCCTTGTTTCCGACGCACGCTCCGACTGCGTCTACCTGCGGGTCTTCGCTGTAGATCGCCATCTTGGTACGCTGCCCCGCTTCACGCGAAATGGATTTCACCACCACCGTGCCCGCTTTGATCTCCGGAACTTCGTTTTCAAACAGGCGCTTGACCAGCCCCGCCGATGTGCGCGATACCAGAACCTGCGCGCCTTTGCCGCTGTTCTTGATATTCTTCACATACACTTTGATGCGGTCGTTCACTTCATAATGCTCGCCCGGCACCTGGTCCTGCGGCAGCATCACGCCTTCGATCTGCCCTTTGCCGAGTTCCACGTATACGTTCTTCGCATCGACCTTGCGCACCACACAGCTCATCAGCTCGTCTTTCTTGTCGGAGAATTCGTTCAGCGTGTTGTCCCGCTCCGTTTCGTGCAGTTTCTGCAGGATCACCTGCTTTGCCGTCTGTGCCGCAATACGTCCGAAATCCTTCGGGATGAATTCTTCGTAAACGGTATCGCCCACTTTATAGCTCTTTTTCAAAAGCTGCGCTTCGGCAAGTGAAATCTCTTTCTCGCGGTCGGTCACTTCGTCCACCACCGTGCGAACCGTATAATATTTGATGCTGTTCTTCTCCGGATTGATCCTGATGTCCACTTCGCTCGCTCCGCCTTCATACTGCTTTTTATAGGCGGATATCAGCGCCGTCCGCAGCGCTTCGATAAACACTTCGCTGCTGATCCCTTTTTCCGTTTCCAGATCGGACAAAGCCTCAAAGAACTCCTTGCTAACCATTGCATTCTCCTCGTTTTTTCTTTTTGATTCGTTCGCCGCTCAATCAAAATCGATTGCCTGCGACATCTTTACGATTTGCGTCAGATTCAGTTTGATAATTTCACCGTTTTTATCCAGCGTCACGTTGCCGCCGACGCCGTTATAATCTACCAAAACCGCCTCAAAAAACTTTTCGCCCCTGTACGGCGCGTAAAGTTTGACTTCCACTTTCTTCCCGATATTGCGAAGATAATCTCTGTCTTTTTTGAACGGCCGATCCAGCCCGGGGCTCGATACGTTCAGCGTATACGGCTGCCCGTACGTAGGATCCAGTTCGTCCAGTACAGGATCTGCCGCATTGTGGAACGCCTCGCAGGTATTCAGATCGATCCCGCCCGCTTTCTCCGTATCCAGAAACACGGTCAGCGAAGGATTCTTGCCCTGCTTAAAAACAATTTCATAAATTTCTACGCCAAGATCCCGCGCCAACGGCTCCAACACCGCCCGGATCTCCTGCTCCGATTTTACCTTCATTTCCGCTCCTTTCCCGCTTTCAGCCCCTACATAAAAAGATTTGAGAGCGGATAACCACTCTCAATCCTCATGCTAACGGTATTCAGTATTTGAATTATACCACTTTCTTACGCTTTTGGCAAGCATTTTTTCGCCTTTATCAGCTCAATAAAGATTTTTGCCGTCGTCAATGCGTCGTCCCACGCCCTGTGATGATTGAAACTGATCCCGTAATGATCCGCCAACGTGTTCAGCTTATAGTTGGAAAGAAAAAGCATGCTCTGCGCAAGCGACATGGTATCGTATGTCTTGAATTCAAAGGCATACTCTTCTTTCTCCGCATAATAGCGCACAAATTTATAGTCGAACTGAACATTATGCCCCACCAACAGGCATCCGTCGCAGAACTTCACAAAATCCGGGATCACTTCCCCGATCTTCGGTGCATCCTTCACCATCTCGTCCGTGATCCCCGTCAGCTTGACGATCTCATCGTCCAGCTTTCGCTCCGGATTTACAAGCGTCGTGAATTTTTCCTTGATCTCGCCGCCGATGATCTTCACCGCTCCGATCTCCGTGATCGCGTCCATCTTCCCGCCCGTCGGAGAATTCACCAGCCCCGTCGTTTCCAGGTCAAACACCACAAACGTGTTCTTTACAAGATCCTCCGGCATCACCGACTGGTCAAACAGATTCATCTGGCTGTAATCGATCAACTCTTCGGGTGAAACTTTTGAATAATGCATCGGCACCGCCTTGCCCTGTCTCTTTTCCGGCACAAATCCCTCCGGCGCATGGCCGCGGTTGATGTATCGGCCCGTAAAGCTCAGCCTGTCCCCGTATATTTCATTTTCGCCGGTTACGGCGATCCATTCACCCTCTTTGATCGCACGGATCTTTTCCTCCGTACGCTTGCGCGGAAAATACGAAAACGACATCATCCCCGTTCCGTCATTGACCGTAAAGCGAAGATACGGTTTCCCCTCTTTCACCACGGCACCGCTCGCGTCCGTTTTCGGTTTCGTCGTGCGCTCCTGTATAAAAGTGACTTCGCCGCAGATCGTCAGCGCATCGCTCGTAAAATCGCAATCCGCGATATATGTAGCATTTTTCGGCACATTCGATTCGTCGATCGTTTCAAAACCTTCCACCGCAAACGTGCGCGCCGGACGATAATCGAACGGCTCCTCTTCCTCTTCCATATCTTCGTCCGGAATGCCCGCCTTTTCTTTGTCCACAAGCTTGCCTTCGAACACGTTGCAGAAATTCCGCTCCAGCATCCCCTTCACGCCCGTGAGAAGCTGCTCGTTTTTTTCAAAAAATCCGCGCTCCGCCCCGTCCACGCCGAACGTGAACCGCATCGGATCGCCTAACGTTACCGTTATATCTTCCGCACGGATGCACGCGGCCGCCGCACGATGAGAATGGCTCAGGTATTCGAGTATCTTGTGGCGGATCAGCTGCGGATCCGCCACAAGTTTGACAAGTTTCAATTCACCCCTGAAAAGCGGCGGCGCCGCTTCCCGAACCGCTTCTTCCGCCGCTCGCTCATCCTGCGCCGTATAAGGAGTATCCGTGATCACTTCAAACAGGCATTTCCGCTCCGATTCGTCGATCTCTATTTTTCGCAATACCGCATGTTTCAATCCGTCATTTTCACGGATCTTCCGTAAAAATTCAATCTGCGTCATCCGTCCCGTCCTTTTCTTTGCTCTTTTCCTCTAATAACGCGCCGATCTCCGCCAAAAACTCTTCCCTTGCCCGGCTTGCCGGCACTGTCTTGTACGGCTCGCCGTGTCGGAAAATCACGCATTTGTCCTTCCCGCCCGCGATACCGAGATCACAGTCTTTTGCCTCGCCCGGCCCGTTCACGACGCAACCCATCACCGCTACCTTGATATGCTCCCGCACCGCAAAGGTCAGCCTTTCCACTTCCTGCGCCAGCGCCATGCTGTTCCACTCGCACCTGCCGCACGTCGGGCATGCCACCACTTCCGCATAATCTTTGCGAAGCCCGCAGGCGCGCAGGATCCGTTCCGCCGCATAAATCTCTTCCACCGGGTCTTCCGTGAGCGACACGCGGATCGTATCCCCGATCCCGTCCAGAAGCAGCGACCCGATCCCGACGGCACTCTTCACGATCCCGCTCTCTTTCGTCCCCGCTTCCGTAACACCGACGTGCAGCGGATAATCCGTCCTCTTCGCAAGCAGACGATACGCCTCCACCGTCAGCGGCACGGACGACGCCTTGACGGAAATCACAATATCCGAAACGCCGTACTTTTCCAAAATCCCGACATTGTAAAGCGCACTCTCCACCAGCGCTTTGGCACTCCTGCCGTACTTTTCGAGAAAATTCTTTTCGATGCTGCCCGTATTCGCGCCCACCCGCACAGGGATGCCATGTGCGCGGATACAGTCCGCCACGCGGCGGATATCCGCCTCCGCTCCGATATTCCCCGGATTGATGCGCACTTTATCGGCGCCGTTTTCGATCGCAAGCACCGCCAACTTCGATGAAAAATGTATGTCCGCCACCAGCGGGATCGGCGATTTGTCCCTCACCGCACGGATCGCAAGGGCATCCTGTTCATCCCGCACCGCGACGCGGACAATTTTACACCCCGCTTGCGCCAGCCTTACTATCTGCGCAACCGTCGCTTCCGTATCCGACGTAGGCGTCGTCGTCATCGACTGCACGCTGACCTGCGCGCCTCCGCCGACCGCCACACCGCCGATTTTTACCTGTTTTGTCATCCGCTTCTCCTTTTTTGCAGCGAAAAAGAAGCCCTCATTCGGGCTTCTGTTGATTTTGTTTGGTTTTATTTTCATGCATCAGCGTTTCAAGCTCTTCCATGAAAGACGATATATCCGTAAACTGACGGTATACCGAAGCATACCGCACATACGCAACTTCGTCGATCTCTTTCAGCCCCTCCATCACCATTTCGCCCAATTTTTTGGAAGAAATCTCCTGCTCCAATGAATTATAGACCTGCTTTTTGATATCATCCACAAGCCTGTCGATCTTTGACATCGAAACAGGACGCTTTTCACATGCCTTGATGATCCCGTTTTTCAACTTGTTGGGATCAAACGCCTGCCTGTTCCCGCCGTTCTTGACCACAAGTACCGGCGTCGTTTCGATCGTCTCGTACGTCGTGAACCGCCTGCCGCACTGGATACATTCACGCCTGCGGCGGATCGTTCTCCCTTCGTCCGTAGAACGGCTGTCGATCACTTTGCTCTCCGGACAACCGCAGTACATACATTTCATACTTTTTCTGCTCCTATACAATCGCTTGTGGCTTTTTCAAAAGTATAACACAAAATCCTGCGGTTGTAAAGCATTTCCGGAAAATTCCTGCCTTTTGCCCTCATTTTACGCACAATCAGCCCTGATTTTGAAGATATAAGACAGAATCTTCCGCATTTTTCCGCTCGATCGCACGAATGTACACTTCCTCGATCCGACGCGCAAACGTTTCCTTCGAATATTCTTCCGCCGCCGCCCTGCATGCCGATTCCATCTTTTCGCCCGCATTTGCGGCGATCTCTTTCAGGCCCGTGCAAAAACTTTCATAATCTGTGAACTTATACCCGTTTTCTCCGTTGCGCACGATCGCATGAATGCACGGATCTTCCCGACACAGAACAGGCGTGCCGCTCGCCAGTGCTTCGAAATACGTCAGCCCCTGCGTTTCGCTCGTCGAGGCGCTGACAAATATATCCGCCGCCGCATAACATTGCGGCACGTCGCCCGGCTGTACCGTTCCCAAAAACACAACCCTGTCTTTCAGATCCGCCGCCTGCTCTTCCAGCGCTTTGCCCTCCGGCCCGTATCCGCCGATCAGAAGCACCAAGCCCGGGTCGTCCATCTCACGCATATATGAGATCAGTTCCCCGATATTCTTTTCCTTCGCCAGCCTGCCGATAAACAACAGACTGCGCCGCCCTGCCGCGATCTCCTTTACTTTCCGATACATCCCGCCATGCTCCGGCGAACGGAATGCTCCCAGATCCAGCCCCGACGGCACTACATATATGTCCGTTTCCACTCCGTAACTTTGCAAAAGCTGCCGCGTTTTTACCGTGGGCGCTACCACCGCATCCACAAGCCGCAGGCGCTCTTTCGTGAACTTCTTCGCCGCATACCGCCCGAAACGGTCGCTGAATCGGAACAAATACCGCGCATAATCCTCATAGACCGTATGATATGTATTCACCAGCGGAACATCCAGTTTGTTCGCGATCTTCTTCGCCGGCCCGAACGTGCAGAATTCGCATTGCGAATGTACGATATCCGGCTTCCAGTCCAGAACTTCCGAATAGATGCTCGGAGGGAAGCCCATGCGGAAGCGTACCGTCGGCGCTACAAAAGCGTCCAATCCCACCGACGGCAAGTACCACACGCCCTCTTCCCTTATATTGTCTTTTTGCTTCAATGTCAGAACGCGTACCTCATGGCCGCGCTCTCTCAATCCTTCGCTCAGATTGACCGTCGACGTCACTACTCCGTTGATCGTCGGCCTGTAAAAATCTGTCGTCAATAATATTTTCATAGAATTGCCTTTTGTATTATCTTTATTCCTCCCGCTCCCGGGAAATACACCCGCCCCGCCATTCTTTTCTCTCTCTTTTCTGTATTATAACAGATTCCCGCTTTTTTTTCAACATATTTTTTTAAAGTCACAAAAATTGTCAGAATTCTCCATGTCCCTCCCGTGTTTTACCGTCGTAAATCCGCCCCTTTTAAGGCGCAGGCTTCTCTTTTTCCGCTGGTCTTCGGCCTCTTGCACGGATCTCCCTGCACCCTGCACTTTCAACCCGCCGCCCGTAAAAATTTACGGGCGGCGGCAAATGGTCCACGTTGCGAAAAACAAACGCTTTTTATGGAATCCGCAAAAAATTGCTTTGACCGCTTCCGCCGCGCCACGCCCCATGCAGGAAAGCCGTGTCCCGCAAAGCAAATTGTGGGACACGGCTTTCTTTTTATATTTTAACCGCCGTGCCGCTTGCGGCGGCACGGCGGTTTCCCCTCCTTCGATTCATTCTTTAAAATAATTGTTCAACGCCGACACAAGCGCATTGATCGACGACTGGATGATATCTTCATCCACTCCGGCGCCCCAATACGACTTGCCGTCTTTCTCCAAACCTACAAACGACAGCGCCTTGGAATCGGACTTTTCGCTCATGGCATGCTGTTCGTATGTCGTAAGAACAAATTCCACCCCGAAATGTTTCTTCAGCGCATTCGTCACTGCGTCCAGACGTCCGTTTCCGTCCGCCACCGCCAGACTGTCTTTCCCTTTGCTCCTCACGGTAACGGTCGCGGTGATCCCTTCGGGGATCTGCTTGAAATGACACTCGGGAATGTCAAACACCGCGCGGTTCTGTATAAATTTCTCTTCGAATACCCTGTATACTTCCGCAGGCTTAAGCTCTTTATGCGTCCTGTCCGACACGCCCTTCGCGGCATATCCCATCGCTTCCTTGAACCCGCCCGGCAGATTCAGTCCGTAATTTTCCTGCAAAATATAGCCTACGCCGCCTTTCCCGGACTGCGAATTGATGCGGATAACGTCCGTCTGGTATTCGCGCCCCACATCCTGCGGATCGATCGGAAGA